>JBKJTM010000468.1:0-2722 GCA_046590805.1 Usitatibacter sp. | reverse complement strand
GGTCCTTTGCGCGGTGTTCATCCCGATCGCGTTCCTGGGCGGCCTCACCGGCGAGCTCTACCGGCAATTCGCGGTCACCATCTCGATCGCGGTGGTGATCTCCGGGGTGGTGGCGCTCACGCTCACGCCGGCGCTGTCGGTCGCGCTGCTGAAGGGGGTCCACAAGCCCCCAGGACGCTTCTTCCAGGCGTTCAACCGCTGGTTCGGGCGCACCACCGACCGCTATGAGGACGGTGTCGCCTGGATGATCCGCCGCGGCGGCATCGCGCTCGCGCTCTTCATCGCCATGGTGGCGGTCACGGGGTTGCTGTGGAAGATTATCCCCACCTCGCTGGTGCCGGACGAGGACCAGGGCTGGTATCTCTCGGTCGCGTTCCTTCCTGACGGCGCGACCCTCGAGCGCACCGACAAGGTGGTGGACGAGATCATCGGCGCGATCCGCTCCAACCCTCTCAACGAGCACACCATGGCGTTCACCGGATTCGACTTCGCCGGCGGCTTCGTCTTCCGGGAGAACGCGGCCACCATCTTCACCACGCAGAAGCACTGGGACGATCGCAATGTACCCGTGGGCGCGCTGGTGGGCGAGTTCTTCGGCAAGACCGCGCACATCAAGGAGGGGCTGGTCCTCGCCTTCCCGCCGCCGGCGATTTTCGGCCTCGGCACCACCGGCGGCTTCGAGTTCAACCTCCAGTACCGCGGCGACGGGGGTCCCAAGCGCATGGCCGAGGTCTCGCAGCAGTTCATCGGCGCGGCGATGCAGAGCCCCAAGCTCGCCTTCGCGCAGACTTTCTGGCGCGCCAACGTGCCGCAGCTCTACGTGGATGTCGATCGCGAGAAGGCGAAAAGCCTGGGTGTCCCCCTGGACGAGATCTTCAACACGCTCGCCGCCACGCTCGGCACCTATTACGTGAACGACTTCAACAAGTACGGGCGCACCTGGCAGGTGCTGATGTCCGCCGAGAGCGAGAACCGCCGCCGGCCCGAGGACGTGGGCGCGGTCTATGTGCGCAGCGACAAGGGCGAGATGGTGCCGCTGCGGGCGCTGGCGAAGATCGAGTACACCACCGGGCCCGGCACGCTGGAGCGCTTCGATAACCTGCCCGCGGTGAAGCTGATCGGCAGCGGCAAGCCCGGCGTGAGCTCGGGCGATGCCATCGCCGAGGTGGAGCGGATCGCCGCCGAGGTGCTGCCGCCGGACTTTACGCTCGCCTGGAGCGGCGCCTCCTTCCAGGAAAAGAAGTCGGGGGGCACCTCGCTGATGGCGCTTGGCCTGGGCGCGCTGATGGCGTTCCTGATCCTCGCCGCGCAATACGAGAAGTGGTCGCTGCCGCTCTCGGTGATGATGGCGCTGCCGTTCGGCACTTTCGGCGCGCTGGCGGCGGTCTGGATCCGCGGCATGACCAACGACGTCTATTTCCAGATCGGCCTGGTGACGCTGCTGGGGCTCGCGGCGAAGAACGCCATCCTGATCGTGGAGTTCGCGCTGCTGAAGAGCCAGGAAGGCCTCTCGTACTCGGGCGCGGCGCTCGAGGCCGCGCGGCTTCGCTTCCGCCCGATCCTGATGACTTCCCTCGCGTTCATCCTCGGTGTCGCGCCTCTCGCCTTTTCCTCCGGCGCGGGCGCCGGGGCGCGCACCTCGGTCGGCACGGGCGTCATGGGCGGGATGCTGGCGGCGACCTTCCTCGCCATCTTCTTCGTGCCCTACTTCTTCAAGCTGATCATGGAGCGCAAGCTTCGCGAGCCCCGCTCGAGCGAGGAGCTGAAGCAGGAGGCGGCGCACAGCCGCGAGCTGAAGCGCCATGCGCCCCACCACGGTGGCCATCCCACGCACCACACGGGAGGCTCCCATGACTAGGTTGCATCTTCCCGGCGTAGGCCGGGGCCGTGTCCCCGGCGTAGGCCGGGGCCCAATTCACGCGGTGCTCGGCGCACTTGTGATCGCAGGTTGCACCGTCGGCCCGAACTACCAGCGCCCGGACGTCGATCTTCCCAGGGACTTCGTGGTCGCGCAGGCCCCGGTTCCCGCGCCGGAACGCTGGTGGGGGATCTTCATCGACCCCGTCCTCGACAAGCTGGTCGAGGAGGGCCTCGCGCACAACCGCGACCTGCGCGCCGGCGCCGAGCGCATCGAGCAGGCGCGCGCGCAGCTGGGCATCTCGCGCTCCGACATGTGGCCCGATGCCGGCATCGAGGCGCAGCGCTCGCGCACGCGCTCCTCCGAGCTCGGCAGCTTCCCGCTGCCGCCCGAGGCGATCGAGAGCAACTCCAACCGGCTGGTGCTGCGCGCCTCGTGGGAGCTCGACTTCTGGGGCAAGTACCGCCGGGCGACGCAAGCCGCGCGGGCGGAGCTTGCGGCGAGCGAGGCGGGGCGCGATGCCGTGCGCACCTCCCTCATCGGCGACATCGCGCGCGGCTACTTCGCGCTGCGTGCCTTCGATCGCCGCCTGGAATCGGTGTCGCGCACGCTGCTCGGTCGCGAGAAGGCGTTGCAGCTGCAGAAGCTGAGGCTCGACGCAGGCGTGGTTTCCGAGCTGGAGTATCGCCAGGTCGAATCCGAGATGCGCAATACCGAGGCGCTCATCCCGCTGCTGCGCCAGGCGATCGTGCGCCAGGAAGGCGCGCTCGCGGTGCTGCTCGGCCGGAGCCCGCGTGTCATCTTCGCCGGCGCGATCGAGCGCGGGAATCCGGCGATGCCGCCGGTGGTGGAGGTACCCGCGGG
>JBKJTM010000223.1:0-6373 GCA_046590805.1 Usitatibacter sp. | reverse complement strand
CAGCCAGCGCCCGTGGGGCGAGTAGCGCGGCGCCTCGTGGTTGAGCCGCGAGCCCTTCGTGAGCGTGCGGAAGCGCTTCTTCGCCACGTCCAGGGCGACGATCTCGTGCTCATGGTCGAAACGCTTGTCCTGGGCCGGATCAAAAGGGAACGCGATCTCGCGCCCGTCCGGGGAGATATCGTAGGAATCGGATGAAGGATCGGCCTTCACCAGCTCGTGGCGCGAGCCCGCGAAGAGGTCGCGCATCGTGCCGTTGTCGATGTCCACGCTGAAGACGTGCAGCACGCGACCGTCGGAGAGCCAGTGGTCCCAGTAGCGATAGGCGGAGTGCTCGACCACGTGCGCCTTCACCTTGTCGTCCTGGTGCGACTTGTAGCGCTTGCGCAGCTTCTCCAGGCCCCGGGTATCGGGCCAGACCCAGGACAGGAACGCGATTCGTCGCGAGTCGGGGAACCACTTGATGCCGAAGGCGCCGGTGGGCATGTCCGTCAGGCGGCGCGCCTCGCCGCCGTCGGGGGCGATGAGGTAGACCTGGGACTCGTCGTCGTCCTTCTTGCCCTCGGCGCCGGAGCGCTTGGCGGCGAAGGCGATCCACTTGCCGTCGGGCGACCAACGCGGCTCGCCGTCCTTGTCGCCCGCGCTCGTGAGCCGGCGCGGCTCGCCGCCGAATGCGGACAGCAGCCACAGACTCGAGCGCGACCTGTTCTCGTCCATGTCGTACGAGGTGACCGGGACGCAAACCTGCGCGCCGTCGGGGGAAAGCGTCGGCTGGCCAGGGCGATCGAGCTTCCAGAGGTCTTCGACGGTGATCGGGCGACTCTTCATCGTGCCTCCGAAAAAAGGAACGCACCCAGGGTGCGCTCGTGGTGCGCGGATTCTAGCTCACTGATGGAGCCGTGGCGTAAGATCGGGGTCGTTTCGAACCGTCCGCGAACCGCCATGAAGCCCAACGACATGAAGCCGTCCTTCAAGTGGGACGACCCCTTCCTCCTCGAGGACCAGCTGACCGAGGAGGAGCGCATGGTGCGCGACAGCGCGCGCGCCTACTGCCAGGAAAAGCTGATGCCGCGCATCCTGGGAGGGCACCGGCACGAGAAGTTCGATCGCGAGATCTTCAACGAGATGGGCGCGCTCGGCTTCCTCGGTCCGACCATCGAGGGTTACGGGTGCGCGGGCGTGAGCCACGTCGCCTACGGCCTCATCGCGCGCGAGATCGAGCGCGTGGATTCGGGCTACCGCTCGGGGATGAGCGTGCAGTCCTCGCTCGTGATGCACCCGATCCACGCCTATGGCACCGAGGAGCAGCGCAAGGAGTGGCTGCCGAAGCTCGCCACCGGCGAGCTGCTCGGCTGCTTCGGCCTCACCGAGCCCGACTACGGGTCGGATGCCGGCGGCATGGTGACGCGCGCGAAGAAGGTGGACGGCGGTTACCAGCTCAATGGCGCCAAGATGTGGATCAGCAACTCGCCCTACGCCGACATCTTCGTGGTCTGGGCCAAGGACGATGCCAACGAGATCCGCGGCTTCGTGCTGGAGAAGGGAATGAAGGGGCTCACCGCGCCCAAGATCGAGGGCAAGTTCAGCCTGCGCGCTTCCCCCACGGGCGAGATCGTGATGGCCGATGTCTTCGTGCCCGAGGACCACCTGCTGCCGAACGTGAAGGGTCTCAAGGGCCCGTTCGGGTGTCTCAACAAGGCGCGCTACGGCATCGGCTGGGGCGCGTTGGGCGCGGCCGAGTTCTGCTGGCACGCCGCTCGCCAGTACACGCTCGACCGCAAGGCGTTCGGCAAGCCGCTCGCGGCGAACCAGCTGATCCAGCTGAAGCTCGCCAACATGCTGACCGAGATCTCCATCGGCCTGCAGGCGTGCCTGCGCGTGGGACGGCTGATGGACGAAGGGCGCGCGACGCCCGAGATGGTCTCGATCATCAAGCGCAATTCCTGCGGCAAGTCGCTCGACATCGCGCGCATGGCGCGTGACATGCACGGCGGCAATGGCGTGGCCGACGAGTTCCACGTGATTCGCCATGTGCTGAATCTCGAAGCGGTCAACACGTACGAGGGCACGCACGACATCCACGCTCTGATCCTCGGGCGGGCGCAGACCGGCCTGGCTGCCTTCTAGCCTCGCTGCGAGAACACGACTGGGACTGGCTCGGCCTTCGCTGACTACGCGGTCGCGATGGGTGCCGTGCGCGGGGACGCCTCGACGATCGGCTCGGCCGCCCTCGCCTGCTTCTCCACCGCGGCGGAGCGCGTGACGTGGCGGCGGTTCACGTACTCCTCGTGGTTCTGCTCGACGTCGTCCAGGTCGTAGACATAGTTCACCATCAGGCCGAAGGACTGCTTCACGCCCTTGGGGGACGCGTCCGCGGCCCAGTTGATGCGCTCCAGGCGCGCGCCGTTGCCGAGGTGGAAGCGCGCGACCGGGTCGAGGGCCTGGTTCCCCTCCCATTCGCGCGTGAGGTACCAGGCGGCGAGACCTTCGACACGCTCGCGCAACTCCGCGGCTGGTGCATCCTTCGACGCCACCGCCGCCTGCAGCGCCGGGTCCGCGAACGCCTTTGTCCGTGTCCACGCGCGCAGTCCCGGGATCGGCGACAGCGTCGCGAACGTCCTTAGCCTGGGAAGCTCCGAGCGCAGGTCGGAGGCGACCTGCTTGATGAGGAAGTTGCCGAACGAGACGCCGCGAAGGCCCGGCTGGGTGCTGGTGATCGAGTAGAAGACCGCGCAGCGCGCCCGATGCGGATCGCCTACCGCGCTTTCCTGCGCGAGGATCGGCGCCACCTCCGTGGGCAGCTCGTCGACGAACGCGACCTCGACGAAGATCAGCGGATCGTCGGGCAGCGCCGGATGGAAGAATGCGAAGCAGCGCCGGTCCCGCTCCAGGCGGCGCTTGAGATCCGGGAAGCCGCGAATCTCGTGCACCGCCTCGTAGGCGATCAGCTTCTCGAGGATCGAGGCGGGGGTGCTCCAATCGATGCGGCGCAGCTCGAGGAATCCACGGTTGAACCAGGAGCCGAGCAGGTGCGCCAGGTCGTGGTCCACGGCGGCGAGCTGCGGATGGTCCTTGATCAGGGCGAGCAGGCACTGGCGCAGCTCCAGCAACACCGCGGTGCCGCCGGGCGCCATGTTCATCCGCCGGAAGACCTCCTGGCGCGCGGGCTCCGTCACGCGCTGCAGCGCCGCGAGATGCTCGGCGTTCGGCGCGGCGTGATACGCGGTAGCGGCAGCGAGCACCGCATCGCGGTCGGGCGAGAAGTCCTGCGCGAGGAGCGCGAAGAAGTGCAAGCGTCCCGCCTCATCCAGCTGGCGATAGGCGTCGAGCGCCCGCAGCGCGAGGGCCGCACCCGAAGCTTCGCCGCGTTCCGAGATCAGGGTCCGCAGCAGGGCCGCAAGGCGCTCCGCGCGCCGCGCCGCCTGCGTGCGCCCCATTCCGGCCGCCGCGAGCGAGCCCACCAACCGATCTATCAGCCCCGTCATGGCTTGTAGCGGTCCCGCAGCACGTTCTTCTGCACCTTCCCCATGGCGTTACGCGGCAGCTCCTGCTCGACGTAGACGCGTTTGGGCACCTTGAAGTTCGCCAGCTTGCGCTTCAACGCCGCGATCACCTCGCCCTCGGTGGGATTGGCGCCGGGCTTGGGCACGATGATGGCGGTCACCGCCTCGCCGAAGTCCGGGTGCGGGACGCCGACGACCGCGGATTCGTGCACTTCCGGCAGCTCGTCGAGCGCGAGCTCGATCTCCTTCGGGTAGACGTTGTAGCCGCCGCTGATGATGAGGTCCTTGGAGCGCCCGGCGATGGTGAGGTAGCCATCCGGTGACATCGTCCCCATGTCGCCGGTGCGGAACCAGCCGTCGGTGAACTCCTCGATGTTGCGCTCCGGCATCCGCCAGTAGCCCTGGAAGACGTTGTCGCCGCGTACCAGCACGTGCCCGATGTCGCCCTGCGCGCACGGCTGGCCGTCGTCGTCCGCGATGCGGATCTCGGTCCCGGGAAGCGCCGGTCCCACGGAGCCCGCGCGGCGCTCGCCGGTGAGGGGATTGGAGGTGAGCATGCCAGTCTCGGTCATGCCGTAGCGCTCGAGGATTCGATGCCCGGTGCGCCGTTCGAACTCCGCGTACGTCTCGGCCAGGAGCGGCGCGGAGCCGGCGACGAAGAGCCGCATGCTCGCGGCCGCCTCCCGCGTGAGCGTGGGTTCGTCGATCAGGCGCGTGTAGAAGGTGGGCACCCCCATGAAAACGGTGGACGTGGCGAACTCCTCGACAGCGCGCCGCGCGTCGAAGCGCGCGTGGAAGCGCATCGCGGTGCCGTTCATGAGCACGCAATGGCACGCCACGAAAAGCCCGTGGACGTGGAAAAGCGGCAGCATGTGGATCAGCACGTCGGCAGGGCCGAACCCCCACTCGCGATGCAGCACCACGGCGTTCGAAGCGAGGTTGCGGTGCGTGAGCATCGCGCCCTTGGAGCGGCCGGTCGTGCCCGAGGTGTACAGGATCGCCGCCAGGTCGTCGCCGCTGCGTTCTACCGTCGCGAAGCGCCCGCGTGTCCCGCGCACCGCATCCATCACCGTCCCATGCCCGTTGGCGTCGAGCGAGAAGACGTGCGCGATGCCCAGGCGCCCGGCCAGCGGGACCAGCCACGGCATCGAGGAAGGCTGGGCGATGACTGCCCGGGGCTGGGCGTTTTCGAGGAAGTAGTAGATCTCGCCTTCCTGGTAGGCGCTGTTCAGCGGCAGGTAGGCGAGTCCGGCTTTGAGGCAGCCGAGATAGAGCAGCAGCGCCTGGGCGGACTTTTCCACCTGTACGGCGACCCGGTCGCCGGGCTCGAGCTCCAGCGTGCGGAACATCGCCGCAAAGCGTGACGCGCCCTCGTCGGCCTCCCGGTAGGAGAGCTTGCTACCGTCATCGAGGATCAGCAGCGGAAGCTCCCGATCGGCGGGAAAGCGGGACTCGAACAGGGCGTAGAGGTTCTGGTTCATGCATTCCCTGGGACGAGGCCCAGCTTGATCTCCTGTTCAGCCACGCCGGAGGCGCGGTAGTCGGCGAACGCGGGTGCGCTCTGGCTCGCCTGCCCGAGGATCGCCGCCACTGCCGATCCCGGCAGCACCTGGATGTCGGCGCCATGGAGGCTTGCCACGCGCACGGCCGGCGCCGCGAGCGCCACGTAGACGCCGCCGCCCGCCTTGCCCGCGACCGTCATTGCGACGGGCGTGCCGCGCGAGCCGAGGCTCGCCAGGGCGAGGCCCATGTCGACCACGTACTCGGTGAGCACGATCTTCTCCTCATCGAGGCGCGCGGCGTGGGATGCGCAGTCGAGGTAGACCTCGAGACGTGCGGGGGGCGCCTCGAGCATGCCCCAGACAATCCCGGAAAAGCGCCATGCGCGCGCCGCGTTCAACGCGCCCTTGCCGACCAGGCCGACGAATCGCTCCTCGAGCCCGGCGCGTGCCCCGCGGCCGTCGAGGATGCCCTCGCACTCGCGCGCCTCGTAGCCGCCGTCGTAGATTTTCTCGAGGTCGCGGCGGCGCACGCTCTCCCAAACCGGCTCGGCAAGGGGGCGCTCGAAGCGCGCAGCGAGCGAGTCATGACGGGCGCGGAAGCGGGCGACCGGCTCGCCGGGCTCGGCAAGCGCTTCCCGCAGCCAAAGCGCGGGCCCGCTGGCGGGGTCCCAGACCACGTTGGCGGGCGAGGTCCTGGCGCGCGCCGCAGCGGAGAGCGTCGCATCCGCCATGGCGCGAAACATGTCGTCGAGGGGATTCATGCCGGAGGCCGACGCGATCACCGCGGGGCCCGACATCGCGAGCCTCGTCTCGGCGCCGAAGAGGCGACGGCCGGCGAGGTGCGCCAGCATGCTCGAGCCGCCGAAGCAGTTGCGTCCCAGCACCGCGGCGATCGGCACGCCCTTCAGGGCCGCATCGAGGCCGCTGCGATAAAGAGCGCGGAAGGATCCCAGGGCGCGCAGCCCTTCGGAGATCTTCGCGCCGGCGGAGTCGAGGTAGAGGACCACCGGCGCGCGCTCGTTCGCGGCAGCGGCGAACATCGCGGCGAGGCGGGTGGCCTCCGCGGTGCCGATGGCGCCGCTCGCGACGCGATTCTCGACCAGCGCCACGTGCACACGCCGCCCGTCGAGCGTTCCGTGGCCGGTGGTGGCGTTGCCCGCCGGCTCGCCCGCGGGGACGAACGCGAGGTCGGTGGCGAGCGCGTCGCGCAGCGTGGGCAGGCTCATAGCGCTTCCGCGAGCACCAACATCGGATGCTTCGCCTCGCGTCCCGCGCCATGGGCGATCTGCTGGCGGCAACTGGTCCCCGCCGACACCACGGTCGCGTCGGGCGCGGCGCGCACCGCCGGCAGCAGCGAGAGCTCCGCCATCT
>JBKJTM010000145.1:0-3611 GCA_046590805.1 Usitatibacter sp. | reverse complement strand
ACGTGGGCGAGATGGCGCTCGACGGCAAGCCGCGCTCGGCCTCGGTGATGACCCTCGAGCCCAGCACCTTCGCGGTGGTCGCGCGCGAGCCGATCCGCGAGGCGATCCGGCGCAACCCCGACTTCGCGCTAGACCTGATCTCCAAGATCATCGACCGCGCGCGCATCGCTACCAGCAGCGTGAAGGACCTGGCGCTGCTCGATGTTTACGGCCGCGTCGCGCGGTTGCTGCTCAACCTTTCGGTGGAGAAGGACGGCAAGCTGGTGATCCCGGACAAGATCACCCAGCAGGAGATCGCCGAACGGGTCGGCGCCTCGCGCGACATGGTGAGCCGGATCTTCCGCGACCTCTCGGCGGGCGGCTACATCAGCGTCGAGCACCGGTTCATCACCATCAACAAGAAGCCGCCGGCGAGATGGTGAAGGGCGGGGCGGGGCGGTCGTTGGAGCGGACGCTACGCGCCGCTCAACGACGCGGGGCAGGGGATGCGGAATATTCGGCATTCGGGCCGCCATTAAATCAGTCGAGCGCCAAACCCGGGCCGCGTAGCCTCGTTTCTGCCAGCAATGCACTGGCCGAAACGGAGCTCACATGACGGACGACATTCGCAACCACAACTCAACGCCCACTCGCGAAGAGCTTGAATGGGTATCGACGGACGTGGTCGCGCTCATCGTGAGGTCGTTGGGGCTCGCCGGCCTGGCGCTCGCGATCGGCGTGGCGGCAAGCACGATCGTCTCGCCCGCAGACGCCGTGGCGCCGCTGGCCACCGCGGCCGCGCGCTAGGTCTTCTTTTTCCGGGGGCGCTGCCAGTCGGGTTTGGTCACCTGCTTCTTCAGGGTGAGCGTGAGGCCGCCGGGGGGAACGTCATCGGTGATGGTGGCGCCGGCGGCCACGGTGGCGCCCCGCCCCACGGTAACCGGCGCGATCAGCTGCACGTCGGAGCCGATGTGCACATCGTCCTCGATCACCGTGCGATGCTTGGCGGCGCCATCGTAGTTGCAGGTGATCGTTCCCGCGCCGATGTTGCAATCACGGCCGATGGTGGTGTCGCCGATGTAGGTGAGATGGTTCGCCTTGCTGCCCTTGCCGATGCGGCTCGCCTTCACCTCGACGAAATTGCCGACGTGCACCTCGTCCTCGAGCGCGGTGCCCGGGCGGATGCGAGCATACGGGCCGATGCGAGCCTCGGCGCCGATCGACGCTTCCTCGACGAGGCTGAACGGCTTGATCTCGGTGCCGGCGCCGACGGTCACATCCCTGAGGATGCAGTTGGCGCCGATGCGGACGCGATCGCCGAGGACCACCCTGCCCTCGAACACGCAGTTCACGTCGATCGCGACATCGCGGCCGCATTCGAGCGTGCCGCGCACATCGATCCTCGCGGGATCCGCGAGTGACACGCCGGCTTCGAGGAGTCGTCGCGCTTCGTTCATCTGCAATATCCGCTCGACCGCGGCCAGCTCCACCTTGCTGTTGACGCCGAGGCATTCGTGCGCGGCGGCGGGATGGCGCACCTCGATCGCCGTGCCGTCGGCGACGGCGGCGGCAACGAGGTCCGTCAGATAGTACTCGCCCTGCGCGTTATCGTTCCCGAGGCGGGCGAGCCACTCGGCCAGTTTCGTTCGCGGCACCGCCATGATCCCGGTGTTCACCTCGCGGATCGCGCGCTCCGCACTCGACGCGTCCTTCTCTTCCACGATACGGGTCACGCTGCCCGCGCTGTCGCGCACGATGCGCCCGTATCCCTTGGGCTGTTCAAGCTCCTGCGTGAGGAGCGCCAGCCTGCCGTCGCCTGCCGCGCCGAGCAGCGCGCGCAACGTTTCCGCAGAGATGAGCGGCACATCCCCATAGAGGACCAGCACGGTGCCGCCGTCATCCAGCCGCGGCACCGCCTGCATGACCGCATGGCCGGTACCAAGCTGCTGCTCCTGGAGCGCCCACGAAACGTCGGCGTCCGTGATCCGGCCGCGAATCGTCTCGGCGCCATGGCCCACCACCACGCACAGCCTGCGCGGCCCGAGGGCGCGCGCGGCCGCCAGCACATGCGAAAGCAGGGGACGGCCCGCGAGGGGGTGCAGGACCTTGGGCAGGTCGGAGTGCATGCGCTTGCCCTGGCCCGCGGCGAGCACGACGACTTGCGGCGACACTTCTAGCGGCGCTGGCGAAGCTTGCGGATCGCCGCGATCTGCGCCGCGGCCTCGGCGAGCTCGGCTTGCGCCTTGGCGACTTCCATTGCGCCGGTGCGATTGACCAGCGCCTCCTTGGCAAGCCTTTCCGCCTCCATCGCCTTGGCCTCGTCGAGGTCGTGGGCGCGAACCGAGGTATCCGCGAGGACCGTCACGCGATCGGGCTGCACCTCCATCATGCCTCCGGAGACGTAGATCACCTCTTCCTCGCCGCCGTCGGCGGCCTGGATGCGGATGGTGCCCGGCTTGATGCGGGTGAGGAGCGGCATGTGCTCGGGAAGGATGCCGAGCTCGCCGCCCTCGCCCGGGGCGATCAGCATCGTCGCCTCGCCTGAGAAGATCGCGCTCTCGGCGCTCACGATGTCGACGTGGAAGGTCTTGGCCATGGGGGGATCGCGCCTTACTGCAGCGTCTTCGCCTTCTCGAACGCTTCCTCGATCGGGCCGACCATGTAGAAGGCCTGCTCGGGGAGGCTGTCGCACTCGCCGTTCACGATCATGTTGAAGCCCTTGATCGTGTCCTTGAGGGTCACGTACTTGCCCGGCGAGCCGGTGAACACCTCGGCGACGTGGAACGGCTGCGACAGGAAGCGCTGGATTTTCCGCGCACGACCGACGGCGAGCTTGTCTTCCGGAGACAGCTCGTCCATGCCCAGGATCGCGATGATGTCGCGCAGCTCCTTGTAGCGCTGCAGGACCGCCTGCACAGCACGGGTGGTGTTGTAGTGCTCCTCCCCAATGACGTTCGGATCCACCTGGCGCGAATTCGAATCGAGCGGGTCCACGGCGGGGTAAATGCCCAGCGACGCGATGTCGCGCGACAGCACCACCGTCGCGTCGAGGTGGCCGAAGGTGGTGGCGGGCGACGGGTCGGTCAGGTCGTCCGCGGGCACGTACACGGCCTGGATCGAGGTGATCGAGCCGGTCTTGGTCGAGGTGATGCGCTCCTGCAGCACGCCCATTTCCTCGGCCAGGGTGGGCTGGTAACCCACTGCGGACGGCATGCGGCCCAGCAGCGCCGAGACCTCGGTGCCGGCCAGGGTGTAGCGGTAGATGTTGTCGACGAAGAACAGCACGTCGCGGCCCTTGCCGGTCTCGTCCTTCTCGTCGCGGAAGTACTCGGCCATCGTCAGCCCGGTCAGCGCGACGCGCAGGCGGTTGCCCGGCGGCTCGTTCATCTGGCCGTACACCATCGCGACCTTGTCCAGGACGTTGGAGTCCTTCATCTCGTGGTAGAAGTCGTTGCCCTCGCGGGTACGCTCACCGACGCCCGCGAACACCGACAGGCCGGAATGGGCACGCGCGATGTTGTTGATCAGCTCGAGCATGTTGACGGTCTTGCCGACGCCGGCGCCGCCAAACAGGCCGACCTTGCCGCCCTTGGCGAACGGGCACATCAGGTCGATGACCTTGATGCCGGTTT
>JBKJTM010000124.1:0-3365 GCA_046590805.1 Usitatibacter sp. | reverse complement strand
GCCGCATCATCCGCGGCGTGCTCGGCTCGATCCTCGGCGGCAAGCGCTGAAAGGGGAGCACATGGCCAAGACCGGGGAGCGCAAGGCGCAGATCCTGCAGACGCTGGCGGCGATGCTCGAGAATCCCAAGGGCGAGCGCATCACCACCGCGCTTCTCGCCGCGCGGCTGGATGTCTCGGAAGCCGCGCTCTACCGCCACTTCGCCAGCAAGGCGCAAATGTTCGAGGGCCTGATCGAGTTCATCGAGACTACGGTCTTCAGCCTGGTGAACAAGATCCAGGCGGAGGAGCGCGACGCGATGAAGCAGGTCGAGGCCACGGTCACGACGCTGCTCGGCTTCGCGCAGAAGAATCCGGGCATGACGCGGGTGCTGATCGGCGACGCGCTGGTGAACGAGGACGAGCGCCTGCAGGCGCGCGTGAACCAGCTCCTCGACCGCCTCGAGGCGAGCCTGAGGCAAAGCGCGCGCCTCGCGGTGACCGCGGGCGCCCTGCCCGCCGACTGGGACGTGAACGCCTACGCCAACGCGGTAATCGCCTTCGTGGTCGGGCGCTGGCACCAGTTCGCCAAGAGCGGCTTCAAGCGCCCGCCGATGGACGGCTGGGCGCAGCAGTGGCGGGTTTTCGCCGCGTGAGATGCTCCCGGAGCTCGACACCGGGCGCCTGAAGGTCCGCCTCGCCCGACCCGGGATGGAGGTGCCGCTCGCGCGTTTCCTAGCGGACAACTACGCGGGCCATCTCGATCGCTGGTCGCCGCCCCCCGTCCAGGGATTTTTCACCGCGACCTTCTGGCGCGAGCGCCTGGAAGTCGCCGCCGACGAGCTGCAGGCCGACCGCGCGGTGCGCTTCGTGCTGCAGATGCGCATGCCGGACAACGAAGGCGCGACGCCGGCGGACGCGCCGATCATCGGAACCTGCAACTACACCAACATCGTCCGCGGCGCCTTCCACGCCTGCCACCTCGGCTACCAGATCGCGCGCGACAGCCAGGGACGGGGGCTCATGGCCGAGGCGCTCACCGCCGCGAACGGCTTCATGTTCGACGAGATGCGGATGCACCGCCTGATGGCCAATTTCCGCCCTGAGAATGCGCGCAGCCGAGCGCTGTTGATGCGACTCGGATTCGTCGAGGAGGGACTCGCGCGCAACTACCTCTTCATCGACGGCGCCTGGCGCGACCACGTGCTCACCTCCCTCGTGAACGCGCGCTTCGACGACGCCTGGATCCTCTCGCCGCGCTGAGGGCTCAGTCGTCGCCCGCGCCCGCCTGCGCGAGCATCAACGACACGTCGGGCTGGCGGTGGCCGCGAGGGTGGAAATCGATCTCCGCGCACAGCCGGTGGAAGCGCGCGAACATCTCCTCGAGGCTCGCCGCGCCCAGGTTGAAGACGCCGTACCGGTAGCTCCCCAGCCACTTCATCTCCCGCGCGAGGTCGGTGCCGCGCTTCGGATAGAACATCGTGCGGATGTCGGCGTGGCTCGCTTTCAGCCGCGCGAACTCCCCCGACGACGGCCAGCGGGCGAGGCCCTCACCGGCCAGGTCGCGGAGCACGAAGCTCGCGGCATGGCGGTCGTGGCCCTGGCGGTAGCGGATCACCGGCTCCTCGCCCATGTGCAGCGCGATCATCGCCTCGAAGAGGCTGTAGCCGTCCACGCGCTCGAACAAGTCGTAGAACTGGCCGGCAACGCGCGGGTTGATCTCGATCACCCGGGGGGCGCCCGTGGCGGGATCGATGCGCATCTCGATATTGAACATCCCGTGGCTGAAGCCCAGCTGCTGCAGCAGGCGCGTGGCCAGCGCATCGACCGCGGCGAGTTGCGCGGGCGGCAGGGACGACGGGTATTGGAAACGCTGGAAATGGTCGGTGCCCGGGTACATCGCCGAATCGACCGTGCCCAGCATCGTGACCTTGCCGTCGCGGGCGAAGCCGTTGGCCGTGACCTGGCGGCCATGCACGATCTCCTCGCAGATCATGCTGCAGGGATCCTCGGCAAGGTCGGAATGCTCGCGCATGACCGCCGCGAAGGGGCGCACCAGCCGCTCGATGATGGCGGCCCCGAACCAGCCGAAACGGGTGTGGCGGTAGAGATCCGCGAACGACCCCACGCGGCGCGCGAGTACCGAGAATGCGGCCTTGGCGGGCTTCACGAAGAAGGGGAACGGCAGCTCCACTTCGTGGGCACGCGCGAAGCCGCGCCGGATGAGCGCGTGGCGGACGTTGGCCTCCGGGGCGATGCGCTGGAACGCCTGGCGGGCGTAGTGCTTGTGCTGGATCGTGAGCACCACGTCGAGCGGGGTATGCGCGAGGCCGAGGCGCCTGGCCACCAGGCTCGCGAGGAACGGCCCGAACTGCTCGTCGGAGGTCACCACGGCGTCCACGCCGCGACGCGAATGGCGCTGCACCACGCGATCGACGAAGCGCAGGGGATCGAAGGTGAAGAGGCGCGCGTTGTCCGGGAAGCTGAAGAGGTCGAACCCCTCGAACAGGAACTCGAACCGGCCGGCGTGGCGCGGATCGCGCGCCACGGCCTTGTCCCATTCATCCGGAAAAAGCACCAGGATGCGTCGCGTCATGGCCATACCCCCATTACGCGGTGAACACCTTCCCGGGTGCGATGATTCCCCCTTGTCCCGCGCCCGTCAGGCGAGCGTATCGGCCCAGATGTTGCGCGCCCAGTTCATGGTGTAGGCGCCTTCGGCCTCGTTCATCGCGGCGGACACCCCGCCCGAGCCCGGAACCGCCTTGAAAGTCCTGTCCTTCTCGTCGTACTTGTGCACCGAGGCGACGTGGATCGCGAGCTTGTCGGAAACCATGCTGTAGCACGTGTTCACCAGGGTCGGCGAGGGGTTGGGCGGCTCGTTGTTGAGCAGCGCCACCACCGCCGCCGCGCATACCTTGCCGTGGCCGTTGGCCATGGTCGCCGATTTCGGCATCGCGGGGGCGATCTGCAATGAGTCGCCGAGCACGTGCACGCCTTTCACCGCCTTCGACTCGAAGGTCATCCAGTCCACCTCGCACCAGCGCCGATTGGCGGTGATGAAGGGCGCCGCGATGTTGCCGGCCTTCATCGGCGGCAGCACGTTGAGGACATCCCCCTTCTGGTCGCCGAACTCGAGCTTCACGGTGCTTGCGCGCACGTCGACGTCGATCGTCTTGCTGTTGCCGCGGAACTCGATCATCCCGGGGTAGAGGTCGTTCCATGCCTTTTTGAAGAGCGGGCCCTTGGAGGTGACGTCCGCATTCTCATCCAGCAGCACGATCTTCGAGCGCGGCTTGGTGGCCTTGAAGTAAGCCGCGCTCGAAGATCGTGCTGCTGGATGAGAATGCGGACGTCACCTCCAAGGGCCCGCTGTTCAAGAAGGCA
>JBKJTM010000119.1:0-11615 GCA_046590805.1 Usitatibacter sp. | reverse complement strand
GCGAAACCAGTCATTATGCCCGACAAGAAAGTTGTTGCAGAAATGCAACACCTCGGCCGGCTTTTGTTGGAATATCCCCTCTGGGTGGCTATCATCCGAGGGTTTCAAGACTCAACCACAAGCAAATACAAAAGCTCCGACACTCCCAAAGCATTTCCGCATAACGGCTCCGTGTCACGAACTTCACACCTGGGGGAATAATGAATCCTGGAAAGAAAAAATTGGCACCCTTTGCACGCAGAACCTGCGTCGCCGCGACCCAAGTCGCCCTGGCGATGATGGCCGTCCAGGCGCAGGCACAGCAGCCCGCGCCCAAGGCCGGTGAGCGCATCGAAGTGACGGGATCGAGAATCCCGCTGCAGCAGAACGTCGAGAGCACCAGCCCGATCTCGGTCATCAGTGCCGACGACATCAAGATCGAGGGTGTGAGAAACGTCGAGAACCTGCTCAACAACATGCCGCAGGTCTTCGCGGATCAAGGCAGCACCGTTTCGAACGGAGCCTCGGGTACTGCAACGGTGGACCTGCGCAGCCTCGGTGCCGACCGCACCCTGGTGCTGGTCAACGGCCGCCGCCTCCCGGCGGGCAGCCCTGTCAACTACCCGGCCGACTTGAACCAGATCCCCGCGCCGCTCATCCAGCGCGTTGAAATTCTCACCGGCGGCGCCTCGGCGATTTACGGCTCGGATGCCGTCGCCGGCGTGGTGAACTTCATCATGCGCAACAACTTCTCCGGCGTGCAGGGGGAGATCAACTACGGGTTCTTCAATCACCAGCAGGACAACCCGAAGGGCGTTGCGGACATCGTCAGCGGGCGAGGGGCGACCAACCCGGCGCAGTTCAAGGTTCCAGGCGACCTTGGCAGGGGCGGTGAAACCAACGACGTAAACCTTCTGATGGGCGACAACTTCGCCAACGGTCGCGGCAACGCAACCGTGTTTTTCTCCTACAAGCGGGACAAGCCCCTCCTGCAGGCCGACTTCGACTATAGCGCCTGCTCCTTGGGGCGGGGTGCCGGCGGAAACGTATTCACATGCGGCGGTTCGGGCACCAGCTTCCCCGGCCGCTTCATCGTATTGGGCACCCCCGCCGTCGGCAATTTGACCGTGGCCAATGCCCAAGGCGGCGTGCGGCCCTATGTCGCGGCCAACGACCAGTTCAACTACGGACCCTACAACTACTATCAGCGCCCCTCGGAGCGCTATAGCGCGGCTGCGATGACGCATTACGACGTCAATCCGTCGATGCGCGTTTATCACGAGTTCAACTTCCACGACGACCACACGGTTGCGCAGATCGCGCCGTCGGGCGCCTTTGGCGTGCAAACCACGGTGCGCGGCGACAACCCGTTGCTGTCGCAGGCGTGGCGCACGGCGCTGGGTCTCACCACCGCCAGCACCAGCACGCGCGATCTCCTGATCTTCCGCCGCAACGTCGAGGGGGGCGGCCGCCAGAGCGACATCCGCCACACCTCGTTCCGCAACGTGATCGGGGTCAAAGGCGACGTCGCGAACTGGGACTACGACGTCTTCGCGCAGACCGGGAAGGTCATCTACCAGAACGTATACCGCAACGACTTTTCGAACTTGCGTCTCGCGCGAGCCTTCGATGTGGTGCGCGATCCCACCACCGGCCAGGCGGTTTGCCGCTCGGTTCAGGACGGTTCTGATCCGAACTGCATCCCCTACAACATCTTCACCCTCGGGGGGGTTACCCAGGCTGCGCTCAACTACGTGCAGATCCCGCTGGTTGCTAGCGGCGAGACTTCCCAAAGCGTGCAGGGGGCCACGATCTCCACTGACTTGGGCAAGTACGGAATGAAGTTCCCCTCCGCCAAGTCGGGGATCGCTTTTGCGGCGGGCGCCGAGCGTCGCGTCGAGAAGCTGAACTACGACACCGACGTCTCGTATTCGACCGGGGATGGCGCTGGCCAGGGCGGCCCGAGCATCGGTCTCGCCGGCCAATACACGGTGAAGGAGTTCTTCGGCGAGGTGCGTGTGCCGATCCTCGAGGGCAGGCCTGGCGCGGACGTCCTGAGCGTCAACGCGAGCTATCGCTACTCCGACTACAGCACCGACAAGACCACCGACTCGTACGGCTTGGGCGTCGAGTACGGCCCCGTCAAGACCTTCAAGGTGCGTGGCAGCTTCCAGCAGGCGGTGCGCGCGGCCAATATCATCGAGCTCTTCCAGGCGCGCGGCACCAACCTATTCGACATGGACAGCGATCCCTGCGGCCCGAGCCGTACCGCGACGGCTGCCCAGTGCGCGAGGACTGGCGTGACGGCTGCGCAGTACGGCAGCGACCTGCTGGACAGCCCCGCGGGCCAGTACAACTACCTCCAGGGCGGGAACACTGCGCTCGAGCCGGAAACCGCGAAGAGCTACACGCTGGGCTTCGTGCTCACGCCGATGAAGAACCTGAGCGCCACCTTCGATTATTACCGCATCGAGGTCGAGGATGTCATCAGCAACGCGCCGCCGGTCACCATCCTCAACCGCTGCCTGCAAACGGGCGATCCCACCTTCTGCAACCGCGTCCGCCGCGGTTCGCTCGGCACCCTGTGGCTGCAGACGGACCCGGGCATCGAGGCAACCAACCAGAACTTGGCGAAGCGCCGGGTATCGGGCTACGACGTCGCGGTGAACTACAACCATCCCCTGGGAAGGATGGGCTCGCTCGGCGTCAACTTCATCGCCACCTACCTAAAGGAGCTCAAGAAGACCGACCTACCTGGCGACCCCGAATACGACTGCGCCGGTCTCTATGGCAACGTCTGCCTCGGCCCGCAGCCCAAGTATCGCCAGAAGATGCGCTTCAGCTGGAGCACGCCGTGGAACATCGATGCCGCGCTCACCTGGCGCTATTTCCGGGAGGTGACGTTCGACGCCGCGGTCGGCGGCGGATCCGTGGCCGCGATCGACAACAAGCTGGCGGCGCAGAACTACATCGACCTCGCAGGCTCGTTCGCTGCCACCAAGCAACTCACCCTGCGAGCCGGTGTGAACAACGTGCTCGACCGCAGCCCGCCGCTCAGCTCCCAGGTGGGCACGACGGGCAACGGCAACACATATCCGCAGTCGTACGATGCATTTGGCCGCCGCGTGTTCGTAAACGCAACGGTCAAGTTCTAGGCAGGTCGCACCAACGGAAACGGCGGGCCTCGGCCCGCCGTTTTTCTTTTCAGGCCTCGAAGCCCGCTGCCGCCCCCGAAAACTCCTGCAGGGCTGCCGCCAGCGCGGTGACCATGGCCCGTTCGGCCGCGGAGAGCGCCGGATGCCAGATGTCGAAGATGAGGACCACGCGCAGCTTGTCGCTGTCGTTCCAGGCCTCATGCTCGATGGTGTCGTCGAAGACCCAGGCCTTCCCCGGGATCCACTCCCGCGTCTCGTTTCCCACCCGGAAGCCGCAACCCTCTGGAACGATGAGCGGCAGGTGGGTGACCAGGCGCACGTTGGTCACGCCGGCGTGGGCCGGAATGCGGGTACGGGGCTTCAGCAGCGAAAACATAGCCGCGGGAGTGCGTCCCGCTTGCTCGGGCTGCGGCACGCCCGCGAGAAGCTGCATCGTCCGGGGGCATTTCGCTGCGTTCTCTTCGACCCGCGCGCCCTGCTTGTAGAGATGAAAGGCGCTCCAGCGAGGCGAGTTGTTGAGCTCGACCCACTGGTTCTTGGGCACGTCCGCGGGGTAGGTGACGTAGGGCGTAAAGCCCTCCTCCTGCGCGAGGACCGCGAGGAACTCCTCGCGGATCCCGTCGGTGGCGGCCTCGACCGAGTCCAGCCAGGAAAAGTCTTCGCGGCGAAAAAACTCCACCGGTGCCAGTTGCGGGTAGTGATAGATCGCCGACTGGGATTCGAAACGGCGCTTGCGCCCCACCATGATGTCGACCGAATCACGGAAGCGTTTCAGGTCCTCTCCGGCAAACTCGCGCAAGCCCGCCTCCAGACGCTGGTCGAGGAAGGCGGCGCACTTCTCGTCGTATTTCTTCCGAAATGCGAGCGCGTGGGCCACAGCGGGCCGCAGGTCGTGGTGGAGCCGGTCCATGGGGGGGGAGACGGTCGCCGCCGCTCCGTAGGCCCTGGCGGCCTCGTGGGAGCGCCCTTGGCGCTCATACAGGTTGCCGCGCAGGATCAGTGCCAGCAAGTCACTGGGATCGACGCCCAGCGCGCGGCCGAGCGCCTCCTCCTCGGCCTTCTCGTCGCGAAGGTTGCGGCAAGCCAAAGCCAGGTTCACCCATTGCTGCGGATCGCTGCCGCTCGCCTCCACCAGACGCTGGAAGGCAGCCCGCGCTGCTTGCATGTCGCCCTGGCGAAAGGAGAGCTGGCCGAGCGCGCCTAGGGTCCTCTCGTGGCGCGGATCGATCTCCAGGATCCGGGCCCACAGGGCCGCCGCCTCCGCTTCCCTCCCCGCCTGGGCCGCCCTTGCCGCCTGCGCCTCGAGCGCCCCCACCTCCCCCGCCGCCGTTCCTTGCATTCTTACCCCTGCGCCACGATCGAGGGGTCATTTTGCCCGCGAAACACCGCCCCGCGCCGGCCCGCGGGCACCGGAATAGAATCGATCCCAGGCCGACCGCCGGCGAAAAGGAGACTCGATGAAAACCCGCCCCATTGTTGCCGCAGTCCTCGCGACCCTTGCCGCCGGCGCCGCACAGGCGGCCGTGGACGTGCAGGTCTCGCCCGCTGCCAGGGCGCAGGCCTATCGCAAGGTGCTGATCGCACCGGCCAGGGTAGAGCTCGACCGCGATTTCGTCGCGACGCACTCCTCGCTCCATGGGCACCTGCCGCGAATCACCCGGGACGATGCGCGCCACATCGCCCGCGAGATGGGGGAAAGCTTCGAGGCAGCCCTTGCCGAGGCCTTCAGGGCCCGCGGCTTCGAGATCGCCCGGACGCCGGGACCCGACGTGCTCGCCCTCGCGCCGGCGCTGAAGGGCCTTCGCGTCAACGCACCCGAAGGATCGGGGACCGCGATGGCCAGGGTCTACGTGCGTGAAGCGGGGCAAGCCGCGATGGAGGTCGAGGGGCGGGACGCCGCCGGAACCCGCGTCGTGTACGCGAACGAGATGCGCACCACGGGCCGCATCACCGAGCTCATGCGCGCCACCGATGTCACGAACCGCTTCTGGTTCGACGCGATGTTCCGGCGCTGGGCCGACGAGTTCGCCGCCGGGATAGCCCACCCGCGGTGAGCGGGCGCTAAATCTCCCAGGCGGGCTTCTCGCCCATGTGCGCGTCGATGGATTCGAACATCGCGTTCACCAGTCCGCGCTCCTCATCGCTCAGCTCCGGACGCCACACCTCGAAGAGAAGCACGACGCGCAGGCTGGCGCTGCGGTTCCACGCCTCGTGCTCCATGGTGTCGTCGAAGAGCCACGCCTTGCCCTCGACCCACTCGCGCGTCTCGTTGCCGACGCGGAACGTGCATTGGCCCGGGACGATGAGCGGCAGGTGGCAGATGAGACGGGTGTTCACCATTCCGTTGTGGGCCGGAATGTGCGCGCCGGGCTTGAGGAGCGAGAAGAGCACCGATGGCGATCGATTCGGCACACGCGTGAGGGGCACCTGCTCGAGGGCCTTCATTGTGAACGGGCAGCGCGCCGCGTTCTCGGCCACGAGCTCGCCGTTCTTCCATAGGTAGAAGGCGCTCCATTCCGGATTGTCGAGCATTCCCGCCTGCTCCTTGCGCGGCCGGGTGAGGTCGCCCTCGACATAGGGCCGGAACGCGGCGCCGTCCTTCAGCACCTCGAGGAGCTCAGAGCGAATGCCCGCCGTGGCGTCCTCCACGCCCGCGAGCCAGGGGAATTGCTCGCGCTCGAAGAACTGGATCTGCGGCAGGCCCGGGAAGAAGTAGTAGCGCGGCCGCTGGAAGAAGATCTCCTTGCGCCCGAAAAGCAGCTCAAGCGAATCGCGGAAGCGGCGCGCGCCCGGCCCGCCAGCCAGGCTGCGGCTCGCCAGCCGCCCTTCGAGGAAAGCCTCGAACTGGCCGGCGTACTTCGCGCACATGGCCTCGGCGCGCTCGACCTCGCGGCGCAGGTCCTCGGGCAGCGTCTGGCCGCGCGGCACGCCGCGCACCGCCGCACGGTAGAACGCGGCCGCGCCGCGCGCATCGCCAGCCTCGCCGAGGAAGTCGGCCTTCACGATCAGCGCTTGCGTATTCAGCGGATCGAGCGTGAGCGCATCGTTGACGGCGGCCATCGCGCCTGCGGAATCGCGCTGCAGGCGACGGGCGAAGGCGAGGCCCACGTAGATCGAGGGATCCGCGAGGCCAGCTGCGGCAATGCGCTCGTAGATGTCGCGGGCCGCTTGCGCCTGCCCGTGGCGCAGCGCCTCGATTGCCTGGCACGCGAGCGCCGCCTTGTCGACTGCCGAAGTATGCATCACGGAAGTTTCGCATGAAGCGGCGCGCTTCGACCTGACCGCCCCACGACTACAAGCGCAATGGCACCACCGTGGCTCAAGCGCCGCCCCGCTTTATCCCGCACTTCGTCTCACCAGCTCCAGCTGGCTCAACCCGGTGGAGCGCTGGTTCGGTGAACTCTCTGCCAAGGCAGTGCGCAGCGGCTCCTTTGGAAAAGTGCCCTCGGTCGAAGAACTCGATCGTTGGAAGCTCGGGGAAGTGGTAGCGGGACCAGGGCGTGCAGCCCCAATATGCGGAGCTGGACGGCGGCGAGCTTAGACGCTTGGGGACTCGGTCGACATCATGGTCGGCCGCAGGCGTCGGTACGACTCCCGCTCTGTGCCGCCTGGTCCGCCTGCGCCTCGACCCTGGATCTCCTGCTCCCTTGCCGCGGCCATTCGCGTCGCCGGGTTTTGTTCATCGAATCGCGCCCATTGTGCCCGGGCCGATGCTGCCTCATTCGAACACCAGCGCCCATGCCGCGGCCTCGGACCGCGAGCCCATGACGAGCTGATCCCGGGTGCGCAGGATGAGCCCGCGGCTTTCGGCCCGCTTCGTCAGGCGCGCGACACCGCTCTCGTCGATGGCTGCCGCGAGCATCGAGTCCATGCGGCCACGATAGCTTTCCGCCTCGTGCGCGCAAAGCCCGGCCCAGCGCGCGACCTCGGCGGGGTCGTGGGAATCCATTCGCCGCGCCATGTAGACGACTTCCTCTTGAAGCCTCGCTACCGCGCCGCCGGCCACCGCCGGCCCCAACCGAGCCAGCGCGCGTCCTACCTCGCCGCACGCCTCGGCCAACGCCCCCTCGGCGCGCCGGAAGGCCGGTCTGCTGCCGGCGCCGCGGCGCATCGCGACGTGCGCCTGATACAGGTCCTTGAGCCTCGGCAGCAGCGACGAATCCACCACGACGCCCATCGCCTCACGGTTGGCCAAGTTCTCGCGAAACAGTCCCCCGTTCCTCATATGGGCGACCGCCACAACCCGCCCGTTGAAAGCGAGGATGCGCGCGGCCTCATCTATGGCTTCCGGGCCCGCATACTCGAGCCCGAACTGGCTGGTCACGAGGTCGAAGGAGCGGTCCGCGAATGGCATGCGCGCGGCATCGCCGCCGACGGCGTGCACCGTGGGGAAGCGACGCACGAGTCCATGGAGGGCCGCCGGCGAGGAATCGAGCCCGCAAAGCTGGAAGCCCTCGCTGGCGCGATCGTCGCCGGCCCCTGACGCGGACTCAAAGACCGCGCCATTGCCGCAAGCGACGTCGAGCACGCGCCTGCGGCCGTCGACCCGCGCCGCCGCGAAGACATCGCTCCAGAAGCGCCGCAGCAGTTCGTCCTGCGGGGCACCTGCCCTGTGGGCCGCCGCCTCCGGCGTAAGGCGCCAGTAATCGTCCCAGCTCGACGCGGCCCCCATGGTCAGATCTCCCATTCGGGCTTTTTTCCCGAATGGGCGTCGATGGCCTCGAACATGGTGCAGACGAGCTCTCGTTCCTCCTCGCTCAACTCCGGCTTCCAGGTCTCGAAGAGCAGGATCACGCGGGTCCGCGAGCTGCGGTTCCAGGCTTCATGTTCGATGGTGTCGTCGAACACCCGCGCCTCGCCCTCGACCCATTCGCCGATCTCGTTGCCGACGCGAAAGGTGCATTGTCCCGGCACCACCCGCGGTAGATGGCGGCCTGGACATTGGCTGGATCCAGCGTCAGTGCCCGTGCATTGCCTTGGCGCAGCGCGTCGATTCCCTGGCGGGACAGGGCTGCCTTGTCGATTGCCGGTATATGCATGCAGCGCGAGTTTGGCATGAAGCGGCCTTCGCAGCCTCGGCCCTTGCCGCCGTGACCGGGCACCGATGAGGCCGAGCAACTCGCCCGCGAGATGGGCGAAAGGTACCGCAGCGCTCTCACGCAGGCACTCCGACGGCACGGATTCGAAATTGCGCCCGCGCCCGGAAACGACGTGCTGAGGATCTCACCCGCCTCGAAGGACCTCAACGTGAACACCCCGAAGGGCCCGAAGCCGTGGCAATTCTATGCGCGCCAGGAAGGCGAGGCCACGATCGTCGTGGAGGGCAGCGACGCCGAGGGCAAGCGACTTCTGCTCGCCACCCGGCAAGCGACCGCGGGCGAAACCGTCGGCTTCCGGACTGCAAGCGACGCGTCCAATCGCTTCTGGTTCGACGCGATGTCTTGCGACTGGGCGGAAGACATGGCCTTGGCGCTGGCAAGTGCGGAGTAGGGCCGCGCCGGGCAAAAGATGGGTATCATCCGCGCGTTGCCGTGACATTCGGTGCGGCCGGAGCTGTTGGGGCACGTTCATCGAAGTACGTAACCTGAAGAAGCTCGACAAACCCAGGGGGAGCGCAGCCATATGAATTCCAGGATGAAGTCGCTTTGTGTCGCCTTGATCGGCGCCGGCGCGATGTCCACGCTGGTAACGGGTCCCGCGTTCGCCCAGCCGGTCCAGAAGGCCGACCGGATCGAGGTCACCGGATCGAACATCAAGCGCGTCGAAGGCGAGACCGCGCTTCCGGTCACCATCATCACGCGCCAGGACATCGAGCGCATGGGCGCGGTGAACACCGAAGACATCATCCGGCGCATCTCGGCCAACACCGCGATGTTCTCCGACACGACGCAGGGCGCCGGCTACGGGCAGTCGTACGCCAACCTCCGCGGCCTGGGGTCGAACTCGACGCTGGTCCTCCTTAACGGCCGGCGCCTCGCCAACCACGCCTTCGGAAACATCGGCGGCACGGCCTCCGTCGACCTGAACAGCATCCCCTTCAACGCCATCGAGCGCATCGAGGTGCTGCGCGACGGCGCATCCGCGGTATACGGCACCGACGCGGTGGGCGGCGTGATCAATTTCATCACCCGGACCGACTATCGCGGCGCAGAGGTCACGGTCAAGTACGGCAGCCCCGAGGGGTTCAGCCGCGGCGCGGGAAGCGAGTCCGGGTTCAACGCCTCCGTCGGCTTCGGCGACCTCGGCAAGGACCGGTGGAACCTCCTCATGACCGGCGGCATGCAGTACAACAAGCGCCTCAAGGCGATCGAGCAGAAGCTCTACCTGCGCTACCTCGACATCGGCGGCGCCCTGGCCCCGACGTCGTTCCGCGCGTTCCCGGGCCGACTCGCGGATTTCGGCTTCAGCCCCGGCGCCTACGCGGGCACGCTGACGACCAACCCCGCCATCGCGCCCTGCGACCCGGAGTTCACCGTCCTCCAGACATCGGGCAGCACGCCATCGGGACGGCCCCGCATACGTTGCCGCGGGCTTTTCCCCGCCTATCTGGACAACCTGCCCGACCAGCACAAGGCCGACGCTTTCGGCCGCTTCACCTACCAGCTGAATGCCAACCATCAGCTCTTCACGGAGGCGTCGTTCGCGCGCAACCACACCATCGGGCGTATCGCGCCGGTCCCGATCGACTCCTCGATCGCGCGCATCAAGCCCGACGGAACGCAGGACCCGTTCCTCCTGCCGCTCACCAGCCGCTACGCACCGGTCGCGCTCCTCACCCAGCTCGGCTACAACGTGGCCAACGTGACGTTCCCGGGCTTCCTCGACATCATTTACCGGGCGGCGCCGGCGGGCAACCGTGTCAACGACAACACCAACGAGCAGAAACGCCTGTCCGCGGGGATGACCGGCGTGGTTGCCGGATGGGACTACAGCACGGCGCTCACGATAGCGCGCGCCGAGGATTTCCTTGTCTACACAGGCTATGTCCAAGAGAATCGTTTCCGCAGCGCACTGGCCAGCGGCAACATCAACCCGTTCGGCCCGAACGACGCAGCAGGAGATGCGTTGCTGAACGCCGCCAAAATGGAAGGCCCAATGCGCGACTCGGGCAGCACCGCCACGCAATTCGACGGCAAGATAAGCCGTGAGCTTGGCCGCATGCCAGGCGGCGCCATGGCCATTGCTCTGGGCACCGACCTGCGACGCGAGAAGATCGACGACAGGCCGATCAACGACGACTATCGCCTGGGGCTGCACGTGGGAGGCGAGGGCACCATACCAGACGTCTCGGCGAGCCGCACCGTGAGCGCTCTATTCGGCGAGATCGTGCTGCCGTTCGTCAAGAACCTCGAGGTATCCGGGGCGGTGCGCTATGACCGCTACAGCGACGTGGGCTCAAAGACCAATCCGCGTCTTTCCGCGCGCTGGCAACCTTCGAGTAATCTCCTGCTGCGCGCCTCGGCGGGCACCGGCTTCCGCGCGCCCTCGCTCTGGGACTTGAAGAGCCCGCCGTCCTTCAGCAACACCGCCAACCAGGTCGATGATCCCGGTTGTCCCGCGGCGCTGATAGCCGCGCAGGACCCGCGCTGCATCCAGGTACAGCTTACGACCCGGCAAAGCTCTTCGCCAGGTCTGAAGCCGGAGACGTCGAAGCAATGGGGATTGGGTATCGTGCTGGAGCCCGCGCAGGCCGTTTCAATCGCGATCGACTACTGGAGGATAGAGAAGAAAGACAACATCGGCGTGCTTACCGCCGACACCATACTCGCAAGCCCCGATGACCTGTCTCTCTACAACCGGTACCGCAGCCGCTTCGTGCGCAACGCTGCCGGAACGACCCTGTACGTAGACCAGCCGGCGGAAAATCTCGGCGGTCTGAACACCGCGGGCCTGGACGTCGATGTGCGAACTCGCTGGAGCGCGATGCGAGGGATGATCGGACTCTCATTTGCGGGGACGTACATCACCCAGTGGGAACTGCAGAACGGCAAGGACACTCCTTTCGTCTCCTATGTGGGCAACAGCTTCAACGGAGGTACTGCCTACCCGCGTTGGTCGCACGTCGCGAGCGTCGACTACGCCCTCGGAAAATGGAACTTCGTGTTGGAGCAGACATACATTCATGGGTGGACCGAGGCCTTCCAGCTCGGCGGCACGCACGAGATTCCGTCGCATTCACGCTTCAACCTGGCCGCGAGTTTTTCGGGCGTGCGCAACCTCGTCGCCAAGCTGGGCGTGCGTAATGTGTTAGACCACCTGCCGCCGTTCACCGATGTCTCGTCGAACGGTTCGCACGCGCAAGGCTGGGCGAACTCGGTTGCGGACCCGCGGGGCCGTTTCTGGTACGGAAGCCTGACCTACAAGTTCAAGTAGCAAGCGCAGGACCTATTCGAACGCCCCGGTAACCCCGGGGCGATTCTCTTCGGGGCATGGGCGTGATTGTCGGCTGATAGAATCTCCATCAGCCCGCATGAAGACCTA
>JBKJTM010000502.1:0-3086 GCA_046590805.1 Usitatibacter sp. | reverse complement strand
GCGCGAGCTGCACGACGAGCTCGGCCAGGCGCTCACCGCGCTCAAGATCGACGCCTCGTGGCTGCGCGACAACCTGCGCGGCGCGGACGCCGAGGCCGAGCGCAAGCTCGCCTCGATGCAGATCCTCCTCGACGGCACGGTCGCCGCCGCGCGCCGGATCTCCGCGGACCTGCGCCCGATGATGCTGGACGACCTCGGGCTCACCGCCGCGGCCGAATGGCTGGCGCACAACTTCACCACCCGCACCGGCATCCCCTGCGAGCTGGTGATCGGCGCGGGCGACCTCGACCTGCCCGACCCCTGGGCCACCGCCGTCTTCCGCGTGCTGCAGGAGAGCCTCACCAACATCGCCAAGCATGCCGAGGCGACCCAGGTCGAGGCGACCCTCGAACGGGAAGCCGCCGAGGTGGTGCTCACGGTGCGAGACAATGGCAGGGGATTCGTGACCGCGGCCCCGCGCAATCCGTCCTCCTTCGGCCTGGTGGGGCTGCGCGAGCGGGCCTATCTCCTCGGCGGAACCGTCGACGTGAGCAGCGTGCCGGGCAAAGGAACCACCGTGGAGCTGCGCATCCCCACCGAATCGATCAAGGCGCCCTCATGATCCGCATCGTGCTCGCCGACGACCACACCATCGTGCGCGACGGCCTGAAGCAATTGCTCGGCGCCGCCGACGGGCTCGAGGTGGTGGGCGAGGCTAGCAACGGCCACGAGGTCATCGAGCGCGTGCGCGCGCTCGACTTCGAGGTGCTGCTGCTCGACATGTCGATGCCCGGCAAGAGCGGCATCGAGCTCATCAAGCAGGTGTTCTCCGAAAAGCCCAAGCTGCGCATCCTGGTGCTCTCGATGCACGAGGAGCACCAGTACGCGGTGCGCGCGATCCGCGCCGGAGCCGCGGGCTACCTCACCAAGGAAAGCGCCTCGCGCCAGCTGGTGGAGGCGATCCGCAAGGTGGCCGCGGGCGGCGCCTTCATCAGCGCCGAGGTCGCGCAGCAGCTCGCGCTGGGGGCGATGCCCGACGCCAAGGGCCCGCTGCACGGAGCGCTATCGGACCGCGAATACCAGATCTTCCGGATGATCGCGAGCGGCAAGTCGATCTCCGACATCGCCGAGCGCCTCAACCTCTCGGTGAAGACCGTGAGCACGCACAAGTCCAACATCCTGCAGAAGATGAACATGACCACGCAGGCGGACCTGATCCGCTACGCGCTCACCCACCGCCTGGTCGAGGATTCCGACGGGCTCTGACTACGCCCGGCCCTCCGGGAGAGGAACGGAAGGAGGGTCCGGCTCGCGCTTCACCAGGCATCCCACCCCGAATCCGTTGCATTCCGCCACCTGCTTCGCCCCGCACGCAAGGCACCGCGAGGCGACACCCGTGCTGCCGACGCCGATGACGCCGGTCACCGCAGTCTGGAGGAAGGTCACGCCGAAGAAGTCCATGCACCCAGCGTAGGCATGGCAGGGGCGCCTGGATTTGATGCACGTCAAAAACCGGCGTCATGGACGGCTCACGATGGCTTCATGGACACCCCGCTCGCCACCCCCCCTTCCGCCTTCGATCATCCGATCGAGATGCTCGACCAATGCCACCAGCGCATCCGCCGCAGCTGCGACCTGCTGCTGCGCATCGCGCAGCACATCCGCACCCACGGCTGCGATGACGAGGCGCGCGAGGCCGCCCTCAACGTCACGCGCTTCTTCGACACCGCCGGCGCGAACCACCACCGCGACGAGGAAGACGACCTCTTCCCGGCGCTGGTGCACTACGTGCCCTCGCTGGAACTGAACGCCGTGCGCTGCCTGGTCTTCACGCTGCGCGCGCAGCATGCGCAGCTCGACACCATGTGGGCGGCGCTTCGGCCGCACCTGGTCGCCATCGCCGCGGGCCGCGATTGCGAGCTCACCGTCGAGCTCGCGCATGCCTTCGCCGCCGCGACCGAGCAGCACATCGCCACCGAGGAGGCGCAGCTCCTGCCGCTCGCGCGGCGCGTGCTCGGGGAGCCGCTGCTCGCGCGGCTGGGCAACTCGATGGCCCGGCGCCGCGGCCTGGAGCCCCGCCCCGCCTGAGCCGCTCAGCCCGGCAGGCCGTCCACGCGCGGCCGGGTGAGGATCGGCCAGTAGCGGATCGCGTAGGTGGCGAACGCCGCCGACCACATCGCCCCCGCAATCACCACGCTCGCCGTGTACGCCGTCGGCGCCACCAGGGGCACCGCCACGCGCACGATCGCCGCGAGCTGCACCAGCGCGTAAGCGGCCACCTCGGGGCGTCCCGCCATCAGGGGGAGCCCGCTGTGCCCGCGCGCGGTGCGCGTCATCATCCCGATCGTCATGCCGCCGATCACGCCGACGGTGAGCGCATGGGTCGCGAGCGGCGCGGGCACCATGCCCCACTCCGCCAGCGCGCGCAGCAGCAGGTGCACCGGAATCCAGGCGTACGCCGCGTGCAGCACCCAGACGAGCGGCGTGCGCAGCGTGCGCCACGGGTGCCAGAGCCAGAGGCGCGCGGCGTGCAGGGCCGCGGCCACCGCCGCCGTGGCGGCCAGCCAGCCGCCGTCCACGCCGGCCACATCGAGCGCGAGTACCGCGAGCACCGAGGCGAGTGAAGCCTTCTCCAGCCAGGGGCGCCGCGATGCCCCGGCCCCCGGCACCCCGTTGTTGGTGAACATCGGCACCACGCGGCCGGCAAGCACCGCCACGATGAAGAGGACGATGTCCAGGCCGGCCTGCAGGCTCGCGCGCGCCGGCCATTCGACGCGGCCCGCCGCCGACAGGTGGAACAGCAGGACGGCGCACGCGATCCCCACCAGCAACGCGACGAAGAAGTAGTTGCGCCGGTTGCCGCTCGCGAAAAGCGGGATGCCGATGCCGACCGCCACGGCAAGCGGGAAGAGCGCGTTGGCGATGCCGGCGGCGAGCCCGAACGACGTGAAGGCGAGCGCCCGTCCCGCGACCCAGAGGAGCGCCATCGCCGCGAGCGCGGGCCCGGTGGGCGTCGGCCGCCCGGTCCAGTTGCGCACCGCCGTCAGCAGGAAGCCGGCGACCACCGCCATGGTGTAGCCGAACAGCATCTCGTGGGCGTGCCACGC
>JBKJTM010000408.1:0-6310 GCA_046590805.1 Usitatibacter sp. | reverse complement strand
CGATGGCCATGTAGATCGCCATCGTGCAGGGCTGCACGCCGCTCGGCGCGCCGCTGGTGGGATGGGTCGCCAATCAATATGGGGCGCGATGGTCGCTGATGGTGGGGGCCACGGCGGGGTTGCTGGGGACTGGCGTGGGTATTCGATATCTCGTGAAGCACCGCGGTTTGACCGTGCGGCGCGCCGGATGGCGTCTGCGATTCACGTTGGCGGAGCCTGCGGCAAAGGGGGCGAAGATCCGAGCGCGAAGGCGTTAAAACAAACATAGTTGCATTTAAGGCCATCGCGCGCGTGCGCCGGCGGGAGCCCCAGCGCGCCTGGGCTGAGCGCATCGGGATTTCGGCGCCTACCTACGTGCGTATGGAGAAGGGTGACCCGTCGGTCAGCATCGCCGCCTACGCCGCCGCGCTTTGGCTCATGGGCCGTGTGCAGGTGCTGCCAGAGGTGGCGGCGCCCGAGAACGATCTCACGGCACTCGAGCAGGACGTTCGCGCAGCCCGCAAGCGGGGGCGTGTCCGCACGCCCGCGTCGCTGGCGGCGCGCCTTGCGCGCATAGACAAGCGCGGCGGATGAACGCATACGAAGTTCGCGACGAGCTCCATCTCTGGTGGCTCGGCAAGCCGAGGGCGCCCACCCTCATCGGTACGCTGCGGCTCGTACGCGCGCTGCAAGGCATATCCCTGCAGTACGCGCCTGCCTGGATCCGAGCGGGCTTTCCGCTCAGCGAGGATCTCCCCCTGATCGACCAGGAAATGGCGCCTGCCCAACGCGAGACGGCAGTCGGCGCTGTCGACGATGCGCGACCGGATCGGTGGGGCGAGCGCGTTATCCGCTACATCGACAAGCCCCCGCGGCTGTCCATCCTCGAGTACCTGTACTTTGCCGGCGACGAACGCTTCGGGGCGTTGGGCGTTTCGACGTCCGCGGAGCGCTATGAGCCTTCGCCGTCGGCGCCGCTGCCGCGCCTGGCCGATGTGCAGGCCATCCATGAAGTGGTGCGCCGGGTGCTCGCCAACGAACCCGTGGCCGAGGCAGAGCGCCGCCTGATCCATCCGGGGGGCACGCTGGGAGGCGCGCGCCCGAAGGCGCTGATCGAGATGAACCGCCACCAATGGGTGGTGAAATTCTCGGAACCCGGCGATGACCTCGACCTGCCGCTCCTGGAGCACGCCTGCATGAGGCTTGCCGGGAAGGCCGGCATCGAGAGCGCCGCCACGCGGGCGGGCGCGTGGTCGGCGCAGCGCTGCGGAAGGCCGGCCGCGGCCATGTAGGCGTCGCCTATGGTCTTGATCTTTTCCAGGCCGTGCTTCTCGGCCACGGCGTCGAACTCGGAGAAAATGCGATCGAGCAGCCGCACCAGGTCCTGCGGCGATTTGCTTGCCGACAGCGGCGTGAAGCCGACGATGTCGGCGAAGAGCACGGTCACATCGGGGCTATGCTCGGCGATCGACTCGGGGGAAGTCTTCAGCCGCTCGGCGATGGCGGCGGGAAGGATGTTGAGCAGCAGCCGCTCGGAGCGCTCGCGCTCCTTCCCGAGCATGCGCATGGCGTCGAATTCGCGCCGCGCAGACTGGTCGACCTGATAAGCGGCGATCATGCCGAAGAGGTTGGCCATCAGAAGCATGCCGGCGTGCCGCACCAGATCGGCCCCCTCCAGTGTCCCGGTGTGACTGAAGTAGCCCAGGTAGATCACCGCCGTACCCCAGCCGGCGTAGCACCCCCACGGGAAGCGCAGCCGCATGGCGCTGTAGACGTTGAGCGTGTGGAGCACGCCGATGACAAGCCCTGTCGAATCCAGCGCAGCGCGCGGCAAAAGCGCCCCGATGCCAACCGCCGCCGCCGCCATGCCCAACGCCCCTGCGAGCAGGTAGGGCTGTTGCATGCGCAGGAAGGACTTCGTGTGGCTGCGTGCGTAGCCGTAGGCAAGAATCGCCAGGATGACCAGCATTGGCGTTGCGAGTCGCCCGCGCGCGTTGGGAACCTGGGGGAGGATGTCCGGCAATAGCGCCCAGAAGACGAGTATCGCGGCGGATGATGCAACGATCGCCGCGCGCAGGGGCTTGAGCGTCTTGCGCGCCTGCTCCTCGCGGAAGGCCTGTTCCAGCCCCGCGTCGGCGAAGCGCAAGGTAACCGGATGGATGCGTGCCAATTCGTCGTCCATGTGAACTCCCCGAAGACCGCCCTTTGCCTGCGCAATAATGGCCCATGGCATCGAATTGCCCCGCTCGCGGTGGATCTGGTGCGGCAAGAGGCGGATGCATTGGTCGTGGTCGGGACGCCAATGACGCGGGCGCTGCTGCAGGCGACTCGAATAACCCCGAGCTCTCGCGCGACGTGCTCGGCGAGCGCAAGTTCGTCAGGTGCAACCCTGCCTATGTGATGGGGTTTGGCAGGGGTAGAAGGCGAGCCTCACTTCTTCTTCCCCTTTCTTCGGGGTTTGCGGGCGGCTGCACGCCTGGCAAGCACCCGCTCCATGATCTCCTCGACACCAAACCTCACTTTGGGTGGAATTCGCGAGGAGGGGTAGAACCCTTCCACGATGCTCAAGGCTGCCTTCACAGACGCGATGTTGGCAATGTCCGCCAGGGCTTCAATATCGGAGATGTCGTGTGAGCCATCGAGACCCTCGGCGCGCATCGACATGCATTTCATCGCGAAGAGATACTCCGGGCTGGGCGTAAAAACTCGCAGACCTGCACCCCCCTCCGCTGAAAACTCCTGCATGAGTTGCATGTCCTCGGACGCGGCAACGAAGCCCTTCACACCATCATTGAGCCAGTCCTCGGGCCACCCTTCGTCGCGCGCGATGTCGGCGGCAGCCTTTCGCACGAATTGAGTGGCGCCGCCAATGACGGCGTCCACATCCCGCGTAGAAGTCCGCACATCGAATGCGAGGCACATCGCCGCACCCCCATAGATGGACAGGTCGATAACCTTGCTTGCGGCCTTTGCCCTTTGGTCCAGTTGCCGCAGGCCGCGAAGGATGTCTTTTTTGGAGAGGGTGCCTTTGGTTGCCATCTCAAGACTCTCGAGGGCCTTGCCGCGGCCGATAAAGCGGCTCTCGGTCCACAAAAATCATTCTCCTGCGAAATGCCGGCGGCGATTCCACGAGGAGCGTGGCCTTGAGCGACTCCAGGCCCGCAGGGAAGAACGGCGCCTTGAGGAAACGACGCTTCGAGTGAACCCAGGCCGGAACGGCTAGCCTGTGCGTCAGCGCCAAGTGCTCCGCCACGGCGGCGTAATAGGCGTTTGCCCGATCGTCCTTGGCGCTGAGCGGTGGTTCCTCTTCCAGCATCTTGCCGCGTTTCGAGGGAGCCGTTACATAGAACTCATCGAGGAATTCGCGAAGCATCGGATCGCGCCCGAGCGTCCCTCCCCAAGTGGCGGCCTCCTGCAGGGAATGAGGACGACGCTTGCTCGCCTCCTTCAATGTAACGGCAGGTGCTTTGCCTCGGTGAGTACGTGCCGGCTTGACGGTCATGCGACGAATGTCCGCCGCCAACGGGCTGCGCAGATCGGTACGGGCAATTTCATCTCTTGCGACCTGGCGCTCGGGGTGCTCAAACGCGCTTGCGAAAGCCTTGATGTCGGACGTCTTCATTCCAAGCCTGGCGGCCTGATCCTTCCATTGGCTGACCGAGGCATCGACCTCGGTGAGGATCTGTTTCGCACGCGCCATGCCGATGCCGAATGGCTTGATCGCGCTCATCGCGGCCTCGATGGTGGCGGAGGGCCCCGTGTCCTGCGTGATCCAGGTTTCAAGGTTCCGTTCCTTGTCCGGCGCGGGATTCATGTCGAAGGCGGGAGACAGGCGCCACCCATTGCCCTGGTGCAGGAATCCGTGATTGTTGAGGTGGTCGTCCAGGTTGGAAATGAGCACCGAGAAGACGATGCGGCGCCACAAGTCCTCGATGTCGGCATCAGGGCTGGCTCCGCTGCCGCGGATTGCGTCCGCGAGCTCGGTGTAGGTGCCTTCTTCGCCGGTTGCGCCGATCAGCGTGCGAGCGGATACGTACATGAGACGCCCGGAGCCTGTCCGATCGAATCGTCGGATGATGGCGACAGGCTTCTTATCCGCGATCACCACGCGAGCATGGGAGACGTTGATCCCGGCCATGCCGGCGAGCGTGAGCGCGAGGACTTCGCCGCGCACGATGTCGCGCTCGTTATCGGTTGCCGAGGGGAACTTGCCGAGGGCGAGGCTCCCATCGTCATCGAGGATGGTGCACTTCGGGCGCATGCCGCCCAGCGGCGAGCCGCGGTGCAGCAGCAAGCGAAGGTCTGCAGCCGTCTCCGAATCCTTGTCGACCGCGGTCGCGGCGCGCAGCAGGTCCTTCAGCTCGATCAGCGGCGGCGCGTTTCGGGCTTCCGGTCCTGGATCCGCGAGGAAAGTCTTGCCGCCATCGATGCTGAAACGAAGCGCTCCGATGCGACTGCCGTCGTGTACCTCGAGCAGCATGCCGAGCGACGTTGGCGGGGCAGTAACGCCGCGCTTCTTGCGATCGCGGTTGATGACCATCTTGCCCCAGCCGTCGGGCGTGCAATCCTCGAAGCAACCGAAGAAGACATTCTTGCCTTTGGGAAACTGGTGTCCGGAGACCAGTGGCAGCGCTGGATCCAGCGGGAAGCGATTCGAGCTCTCCAGCCAGGAGGTCGCGTACGCAAACTGGCACGTCTCCTTGCCGCGGTCGGCGACGAAGGTGAGCTCCCCCACAAACACGGCGAGCTCACCCAGGTAGACGCCCACGACGTCCTTCATCGCGGGGCCTTCGCGGCGTGCACGCGCTTGGGCAGGCTCTGGATCTCGATCAACATCCCGGAGGCGTCGCGCTCCGGATCGGCGAGCAGTCCGAGGTTGGTAGACATGCCAAGAGCGTGCAGCGCCATGGCGTATGCAGCCATGGCGACACTGGGGTCGCCCTTCTCCACCTGCTGGTAAGTGCGTTTGGCGAGCCCGGTCCTTTCCAGCATGAGGGCCACGGGAATTCGTCGGCGCCGGCGGGCGATCGCGATGCCGCGGCCCAGGCGCTCCAGCTCGCGCGACACCGGGCGCGGCATGATGTCGATTGCTTTCATGGGATATCACGATATCTGCTAAATAAAGTTATGGATATTGTAATATCCCTTAAAAGCGAAAGCTAGTTGTTGGAGCAATTGACAATTCGCGAGGCCGCGCGGCGGGTTGGCAGGGACGTGAAGGCGGTGCATGGCGACGTGCGGGCGCTCCTCGGTTCGGGCGTGCTTCATCGGAACGACGACGGGGCGATCGAGTTTCCGTACGAATCGGTGAAGGTCGAGTTCCTACTTCGCGCGGCTTGGCAAACCGCCCGCCTCGCTGTGCCCGGCGATCAATCGCCAGAAGATCGGTGGATTCGACCGCCGCGGCTTCAAGGCCGCGGCGGCTGCGACGAGGAGACTTTTCCTCAACTACATCCGATGCTTCCCTGCACGCGCACGTTGTAGGCGAGCAGCCGGCCTGCATCGGCGGTGGTGAGCGACCGGCCGCGGAAGGCTTCGACTTGCCGCCCGAAAGCGCCGAGCTGCCCGCACGCCGCGTTCAAGTGGCCCGCGTCCAACGAGTTTTCCGCGGCACCCAGTGTGGCAAGGAGAGTGCGTTCCTGGGGGTCCGGCAAAGGCAGGTCTTGCACCATCCCTACGAGCCCGACGATCGTGGCCAACGGTACTATCGCAAGGCTCTGCTGGCCGCTCGTCGCAACTTCCGACGCACCCGTGACACCGACCACCCGGACGGGAGTCAGTCGTCCGATGAGCGTGCCGTCACCCAACTGGCCGCTGAAGCTGTTCGCCCCCCAGCTCCACAGCGTGCCGTCGGCTTTGCGCACGACGCTGTGAGTCTGGCCCGCGGTGACCGAAGTGACGCCACCGATGCCGAGGGTCTGCACCGGCACGAGGCTGTCCACCACCGTGCCGTTCCCGAGCTGGCCGTGCAGGTTGCCGCCCCACGACCAGACGATGCCGCCGTGCGTCGAGGCGAGCGAATGCCCCGCTCCGCCGGCGACGCTCTTCACGTTCGTGAGCCCCAGCACTTGCACGGGGCTTGCGCGATCGATAAGCGTGCCGTCGCCGAGCTGGCCCGCGTGATTGCCCCCCCACGCCCACACCGTTCCGTCGCGGCGTACGGCGAGGCTATGCCAGTCCACCGCCGCGCCGATCGCCACTATGTTGGTGAGCGGAAGCTGCACAGGCAGCGATCGATTGATCATGGTGCCATCACCCACCTGGCCGTGGTCGTTGCGGCCCCAGCCCCAGACGGTGCCGTCGGCCTTGAGCGCGAGGCTGTGGCCACCGC
>JBKJTM010000350.1:0-12999 GCA_046590805.1 Usitatibacter sp. | reverse complement strand
CGAGCCCGCCGTGCCGCCCGCCAAGTCGGGCACGTCCATCGCCCACATCAACGCCGGCATCTTCTCCGCGCTCGGCATCGTCTCGGCGCTGTTCGCGCGCACCGCCAGCGGCAAAGGCCAGATGGTCGAGACTTCCCTGATGGAAGCGGCGATCCAGCAGACCTACTGGCAGTCGGCGATCTATTTCGCCACCGGCGTGAACCCGGGACCCTCGGGCTCGGCGCACATCCTCACCGCGCCCTACCAGGCGTTTCCCACCGCCGACGGCTGGATCAACGTGGGCGGCGCCAACCAGTCCAACTGGGAGCGGATCGTGAAGGTGATCGGCCGGCCTGAGCTCGCGCAGGACAGGCGCTTTCTCACCAACGGCGAGCGCATGAAGAACCTGGCGGCGCTCACGCCCCTGATCGCCGAGCGCCTGAAGGCAAGGCCCTCGAGCGAATGGATCAAGGCGTTCGAGACGGCGGGCGTGCCGGTGGGCCCGGTGAACAAGATCGGCGAGATGCTCGCCGATCCGCAGGTCGCCGCGCGCGAGATGGTTGTCGACGTCGAGCACGCCACCGCCGGCCGCATGAAGACGCTCGGCCTGCCGATCAAGTTCACCGAGACGCCCGGCGAAGTGCGGCGCGCCGCGCCCACGCTCGGCCAGCACACCGACGAGATACTCGGCTGCCTCGGTTACACCCCGGACGACATCGCCAGGCTGCGTGCGGAAGGCGCGGTACAGTAACAGCTTGCCTACCGCCCTATTCATCACCGTCCTCGCCGTCTCCGCGGTAGTCACCTCGTTCATCTCCGGGATCCTGGGGATGGCGGGCGGCATGATCCTCATGGGGATCCTGCTCGCGATGATGCCGGTGCCCACGGCGATGCTGCTGCACGGCATCACCCAGCTCGCCTCCAACGCCTGGCGCGCGATCATGTGGAGGAAGAGCGTGGACTGGCGCGTCTTCCGCGGCTACGTCCTCGGAGCGCTTGCCGCCACCGCCGCGTTCGCCATGCTGCAGCTGGTGGTGAGCAAGCCGGTCGCGTTGATCGTGATGGGCTTCACCCCGTTCGTGACGCTGGTGCTCCCCCCGAAGCTGCACCTCAACGTCGAGCGCGCCGGACACTCGTTCGCCTGCGGCGCGGTCTGCTCCGCGCTCTCGCTCACCGCCGGGGTCTCCGGGCCGATCCTCGACGTCTTCTTCGTGCGCTCGAAGATGACGCGGCATGCGGTGATCGCGACCAAGGCGATGACGCAGAGCTTCAGCCACTTCCTCAAGATCCTCTACTTCGGCGGCGTGGTCGCGGTCGGCGGGGGCGAAGTGGCGCCCTGGCTGGGCGCGATGATGGTGGTGCTGGCGATCGTCGGCACGTCGCTGTCGCGCTTCGTGCTGGAGAAGATGAACGACGAGTCGTTTCGCTTCTGGACGCGCTGGACGGTGATGTCCCTCGGGGTCTTCTACCTCGCCAGCGGCGTCTGGCTGCTGCTGAAGCTTTAGCAAGGCCTGCAGGGAACGACTGGCGCCCCGCGGATGTCAGTAGGGCGTCCCGATCCGATGGCGCCCGATGAAGCTCTCCGTTCCGAAAATCGCAGGCCTGGTCCTCTTGACGGCGCTCGCGACGCTGCTCGCGGTGAACCTGGTGGGTGGCGGCGAGAAGGAGGTCCGCCGCGACGTCACGCACCAGTACGCGGTCGCCGATCCGCAGTTCGTCCGCGCGATCGGCGCCCTCCTCGGCCCGGCGCTGGTCCCGGGCAACCGCACCGAGACGCTCCTCAACGGCGATCGCATCTTCCCGGCGATGCTGGCGGCTATCCGGTCGGCGGAGAAGACGATCACCTTCGAGACCTACATCTACTGGTCCGGCAAGGTGGGCAAGGAATTCGCCGACGCCCTCGCCGAGCGGGCGCGCGCGGGGGTCAAGGTCCACATCCTCGTCGATTGGGCCGGCAGCCAGAAGATGGAGGAGGCGATGCTGGACGAGATGAGGTCGTCCGGGGCCGAGATCCACAAGTACCACCCGCCTCACTGGTACACCCTCGATCGCATCAACAACCGCACCCACCGCAAGCTGCTGGTCGTTGACGGAAGGATCGGCTTTACCGGCGGCGTCGGCATCGCGGACAACTGGAGCGGCGATGCGCAGGACCCCGACCACTGGCGTGATACCCATTACCGCGTGGAAGGGCCGGTGGTGGCGCAGATGCAGGCCGCCTTCCTCGACAACTGGATGAAGGTGAGCGGCACGGTGCTGCACGGCGAGGCGTACTTCCCGCCGATCGAGCCCCGCGGGCCGCACTTGGCGCAGATGTTCAAGAGCTCGACCGAGGGCGGCGCGGACAGCATGCACCTCATGTACCTGCTGTCGCTCGCCGCGGCGCGAGAGCGCATCGACCTGTCAATGGCCTACTTCGTCCCCGACGAGCTGGCGCTGAAGGCGCTCGAAGATGCGTTGAAGCGCGGAGTCAAAGTGCGCATCATCTTGCCCGGCACGCAAACCGACGCGAAGCTGGTGCGCCGCGCCTCGCGCGCGCTGTGGGGCCCGATCCTGCGTGCGGGCGGCGAGATCTACGAGTACCAGCCGACGATGTTCCACTGCAAGGTGCTGGTCGTGGATTCGCTCTGGTCGTCGGTGGGGTCGACCAACTTCGATCCCCGCTCCTTCCGCCTGAACGACGAGGCCAACCTGAACATCTACGACCGCGAGTTCGCGCTGCGGCAGATCGCGGACTTCGACAACGACCTGAAGCGCGCCCGGCGCATCACCTACGAAGAGTGGACCGGGCGCCCCTGGACCGAGAAGGCATGGGAGCGGCTGTGGTCGCTCTTCGGCGCGCAGATGTGAGCCAAGGCGACCTCGCGCCACTACCTGCGGCTGGCGCAGAAGGCGCGCTCGCACGCCAGGGGCCGCGTCAGCCCGGGGTCCTGGGCTCGAAGTCCACCGCGGTGGTGTTGGCGCCGCAGAGCAGCACGCCCACGGTCTCGCCCGGCCGGGCCTTCACCACCCCCGAGAGTAATGCCGCCATCGCCGCGGCACCTCCCGGCTCGGCCACGACGCGCAGCGTCTTCCAGAGCGCGCGCTGGGCAGCGCGAATCGCATCGTCGCTCACCAGCGCGCTCCCGGCGATGAAACGCTGGGCGACGGGAAACATGAGCGCGCCGACCCGCTTGGGCGCGAGCGAATCCGCCGCGACGCCGCCCGCCGGGGCGTCCACGGGCTCACCTGCCGCCAATGCGCGCGTGAGCGTCGGAGCCTCCTCGGGCTCCACGCCGATCACCGGCACCCGCCCCGCGTACCAGGCGGCGATGCCCCCGATCAGGCCGCCGCCGCCCACCGCCACCAGCAGCCGGTCGAGCCGCGGCGCCTGCTCCTCGAACTCCACCGCTACGGTCGCCTGTCCCTGGAGGGTCTCCGCCTGCTCGAACGCGTGGATCGCGAGCGCCCCGCTCTCGCGCACATGCGCCTGGCTCGCGACCAGCGCATCGTCGTAGCGCTCGCCGGCGATCTCCAGCCGCGCCCCGTAGCCGCGGATCTGCGCCATCTTCGCAGGCGAGGCAACGCTGGGCACGAAGATCGTCGCTGGCACGCCGCGCTTCATCGCCGCGTAGGCCACCGCCGCGCCGTGGTTGCCGCCCGAAGCGGCCACCACGCCCGCCGGACCGATGGCGCGCGTGAGCAGGTTGTTGAACGCGCCGCGGGTCTTGAAGGAGCCCGCGTGCTGAAGGAACTCGAGCTTGAAGGCGAGGCGCACGCCGTCGAGGCCGAAGTCGCCGCCATCGACCTCCAGCAGCGGCGTGCGGCGAATGTGGGGAGCCAGGCGCGCGGCCGCGCCGCGGATCGCGGCGGGCGCGAGGAAGTCCGGAGTCATAGCCGTAAAAAATGGTGTCGGAGTCGATTTAACGGGAAAAACGACTCCGACACCATTTTTTTCAGCTGGCGGCCCGGGCGCCCTCGTTGCTCCGCGGAGCCCGCGATGAGCCCCGCCTCAAGGCCGCCGCCGAGGGAACTAGAGCTTCCCGGCGCGCGCCTTCTCGTAGGTGACGATGAAATCCGCCGGCGTCATCTCGGCGATGATCTCGCCCAGCACCTGGTGCGGGAGCTCCTCGAAGGCTTCGAACCGCAGGCACGACTTGCCCATGGCGATCTTGCGACCCGAGGCCCGGTACGCCGCCTCCAGCCGCTGGCGCTGCGTGTCGCTCATGTAGCAGCCGACCAGGTAGAGCGCGTAGTGGTTCTTCTGCGCCGCCATCCCGATGTAGCAGAGCGGCTGCTTGTTGTGCGTGGCCGGATAGTCCGCGAGCGGGATCTCGTACGAGATGAACCCGCCGACCTGGCGCTCGACGTAACCGTTGGGAAGATGCTTCGTCACCAGCTTGCGCGTGGCCGCAATCACCGCGCGACGCTCGGGCGGGAGGGCTTTCAGGTACTCCGCGACGGTGGCGAAGGCTTTGGGCACGGTTACTTTCGGTGAAGGTCGGTCGCGGGGTTCCATTATAAGATTCACCGGAACCGAGGAGTCCGGATGAGATTCAAGAACGATCCGCAGGGCACGCGCCTGCCGGTGAAACTGGATACGACCAGCAACGGAGAATTCGCGCCGGTGCCCCTGGAACGGGTGCATCACCATGCGAATCGGCTGTCACTGGAAAACGCCGGGGCCAACGCCAAACGGCTGGGTCTCGACCGACGTTCGTTCCTGGTCTCCGCGTGCGGCATCGCGACCACCCTCCTCGGCATGAACGAGGCCTACGCGGCCGCCGGGCGCCGCGGCGGCTTCTACGAGCTGCCGAAGGACGCAGCGCTCGACCTGCACGCGGCGCGCTCCGCGGTCGACGGCAACGAGTTCATCTTCGACGTCCAGGGCCATTTCGTGAACCCGACCGGCGCGTGGCTGAAGACGCTGCCTGCCGATGCCAGGCCACTGCGGGGGTTCGCAAGCGACAAGCGCTGCGAGCCGCACAAGGGGCCGGGCGACCTCGACTATCTCGAATGCGTGGGTCCGGACCAGTTCGTGAAGGACGTGTTCCTCGATTCGGACACCGATCTCATGGTGCTTTCCTTCGTGCCCTCGACGCGCCAGGGCGAGCCGCTCACCATCGAAGAGGCCGAGGGCACCGCGCGCATCGTGGAAAAGCTCGATGGCACCCATCGGCTATTGATACATGGCCGGGTGAATCCCAACCAGCCCGGCGACCTCGAGGCGATGGACGAGCTCGCCTCGCGCCACAGGATCTCCGCCTGGAAGACCTACACCCAATGGGGCCCGGGGCCCGACGGCCGCGGCTTCTTCATGGACGACGAGCCGGGCATCCGGATGATCGAGAAGGCACGCAAGCTGGGCGTGAAGAACATCGCGATCCACAAGGGGCTCGCCTTCGGCCAGCGCTCCTACGAACATTCCACTTGCGTGGACATCGGCCGGGTGGCGAAGCGCTATCCCGACGTGAACTTCCTCATCTACCACTCGGGGTACGTCGCCGGGGCGAAGGAAGGCCCCTACGACGAGAAGCGCACCGACGGCATCGACGCGCTGGTGACGAGCCTCATCAAGAACGGCGTGAAGCCCGGCTCCAACGTCTACGCCGAGCTGGGCTCGACCTGGCGCTTGCTGATGCGCGATCCCGATTCCGCCGCCCATGGGCTGGGGAAGCTCCTCAAGCACTGCGGCGAGTCGAACGTGCTCTGGGGCACGGACTCGATCTGGTACGGCTCGCCCCAGGACCAGATCCAGGCGTTCCGCACTTTCCAGATCGCTCCTGAGCTGCGCGAAATGCACGGCTATCCGCAGATCACGCCGGCACTGAGGGCCAAGGTCTTCGGCATGAACGCGATCAAGGTGTACTCGATTCCCGACGATGTGCTGAAGAAGCACGTGCGGGACCGTGTCGCCTCCGAGCGTGGCGAGTACCGCGAGCGGCCCGATCCCACCTTCCTCACCCACGGACCCCGCACGCGGCGCGAGTTCCTCAACCTGAAGGCCTGGGGATGATCGTCACGCCGGCATCGTTCGCGGCGCTCATCGATCCGGTCGAGCACCCGGCGCCACGGACCTTCGTCTTCCGCCGTTACGAGCTGCTGGTGCGGGAGTCGGACTCGATGCTGCCCGAAGCCGGCGCGATGCCGCCGATCGCGATCGATCCGGGCGACTTCTTCCCGGTGGGCATGTGGGATGGCGCGTATTGCCGCGCCGCATGGGTTCCCAGAGAGGCGCTGGCGCCCGCGGGCTACATGTTCAGGAGCCTGCGAGCGCTGTTCGCCAAGCTCGACGAGGCCACGATCGCGGTGGCGGGACGCGCGGTGCAGATCGCCGAGTTCGCGCGGACGCATCGCTTCTGTGGCGCGTGCGGAAAGCCCATGGCGAAGGCCCCGGGGGAGCGCGCGATGAAGTGCGCCTGCGGCCACCTCGCCTATCCGCGCATCTCGCCCGCGATGATGGTGCTGGTGAAGCGCGGCGCGGCGATTCTGCTGGCGCGCAACATCGCGGTGCCGGCCGGGGGGCGCATGAGCGCGCTCGCGGGGTTCCTCGAGCCGGGCGAATCCATCGAGGAGGCCATCCACCGCGAGGTGCGCGAGGAGGTCGGCATCGAGGTGAAGGACTTACGCTACTTCGCAAGCCAGTCCTGGCCCTTCCCGCACGCGCTGATGATCGCCTTCACCGCCGAGTACGCCGGCGGCGACATCCGCTGCGATCCCAACGAGATCGCCGAGGCCCGCTGGTTCGGCCCGGGCGACGCCCTGCCCGAGCTCTCGCCGCGGCAATCGGTCTCGCGCGCCCTCATCGACGCGAACCTACCGGGGACAGACTCTTTTTAAAAAAAGTGTCTGTCCCCGGTCTGTCCATGCGGTTGCTCCTGGAGGGTCGTGAAGGGGCTAGGGTTTCGAAACGAAGGGATTGTCGCGGATATAGAAGCGTAGCAGGCGCCGCGCCCAGTGCCCGGCGTAATCCACGCCGATGCGCGCCCGCTTCACGATGCGGACGGGCTGCGGATCGCGCGCATCGCGAATGAAGACCTGCCGGCCCAAAAGGTCCAGCCCGTTCACGCTGCCGTCGATCCCCATCGCCTTGCAGAGGAGCGCGGGCCCCTGGGTGCGCCCGTCGATGTTCCTCACCGGCTCCAGTGCGCGCAGCAGTACCGCCGATGCCATGCCCTCCGCCTGGGTGACCACGTTCATGCACCAGTGCATGCCGTAGATCAGGTAGACGTAGGCATGCCCCGGCGGGCCGAACATGATGCGGGTGCGCGGCGTGAGCCCGCGCGCCGAGTGCGCCGCGAGGTCGTGTGGTCCAAGGTAGGCCTCGACCTCCACGATGCGGCCGACGCGCTCCACGCCATCGACCACGTGCACCAGGTGCTTGCCGAGGAGCTCGTGCGCGACCAGCACGGTCTCGCGGTCGTAGAACGGCCGCGCGAGCTTCTTCATCGGGTCTCTCCGGAGGGTGGGGGCGATGCGCCGCGGCCACTCTACCATCGTAGAATCCGCCTTTCGCCTCTCTCACGGAACCGCCCGATGTCTTCACGCCTGGCCCGCCTTCTCTGCGCGGCCCTCCTCCCGCTCGCCGCCGCGCCCGCGCTCGCCGCCGTGAGCAACGCCACCCCCTCCGGTTTCCTGGTGACCATCAAGCAAACGCTCCGGACCTCGCCCAAGACCGCCTTCACCCAGCTGCAACAGGTCGGCAGCTGGTGGAACGGGGAGCACACCTACTCCGGCAAAGCCACCGCGATGACGCTCGAGCTGCGCGCCGGCGGCTGCTTCTGCGAGCGCTGGGACGGCAGCTCGGTCGAGCACGGGCGCGTGATCTACGTCGCGCGCGACAAGGCGGTGCGCATCGAGGCCGCGCTGGGCCCGCTGCAGGAGATGGCGGTCAAAGGGATCATGCACTTCGCCCTGGAGCCGGCGGGCGACGACACCGTGGTCACCCTCACCTACCGCGTGCGCGGCAGCCCCGACGCCGCGCTCGACAAGCTGGCCGCGACCGTCGACCGCGTGCTCGCCGAGCAGATGACCCGTTTCCAGAGGTTCGTGGAGACCGGCGCCCCGGCGCCGGTCGCGCCCCCGCCCCCGCTCGCCGACCAGTTCTTCTCCTCGGACGGCGTGCGCCTGCGCTACGCCGAGGAAGGCGGCGGCCCGGACCCGGTGATCCTGCTCCACGATCGTGGCGCGAGCATCGAGGAGCAGTGGGTCGCCACCGGGATCATGCCGATGCTCGTGAGCCAGGGCATCTTCCGGGTGATCGCGCTCGACCTGCGCGGCCACGGCAAGAGCGACAAGCCGCAGCCCGCCGTGATCGACGCGGAAATGGCGAGCGACGTGGAGCGGCTGATGGCGCACCTGGGAATCCGGCGCGCGCACGTCGTGGGTTACGGGCTCGGCGCGAACATCGCGGCGCGCCTGTCCACCATGCACCCGGGGCGCTTCATCACCATGACGCTCGCGGGCGGCGCGCACGTTCGTGCCGGCGGGACGGACGATCGCCAGGGCCTCGCGGTCACCGACGAGCAGATGAAGGCGGTGCCGGTGCCCACGCTCGGGCTCATCGGCACGCGCGACCCGGCGCTACGCGAGCTGCTGCAGCTGAAGTCGGTGATGCCGCGGCTGGTGCGGATGGTCTCGTTCGAGGACTTCAGCCACGAGAGCACGCCGCGCAACCCGGAATTCGTGCTGGCGATCCAGTACTTCCTGCGTTACCACCCCGGCAGCCTGGTGAAGTGAAACCGGTTTATTGGTAGAGCTGGGGCGGTTCGGGAAGCGTGGCCAGCACTTTCTTCGGGGCGACGGCGCGGTAGCTCTCGTCGATGAGGAAGCGCAGCACGTGCATCGAAGTCGCGGCATCGGGCCGCACGGTGACCCAGCCCTTGGCCCCCAGGCCGTAATGGGTGGGTTCGGCACCGGGAAGGGTGAGCGCCAGGTCGCGGGAACTGGGCACCTTCACGGAGAAGCTGGTGCCGGCGGCGCCATCGTTCATGAAGACGAAGGTCCTGCCCTTCACCTTGAAGGCCGACTCGCCCCATGGAAACTCTTCGGCGGTCTCGGGAAACGAAAGCGCGTGCTTGCGGATCGCCTGTCCCATGCGGCTCGCCTTCTTCACGGTCATTCCCGCCTCCCCGAAGCTCGAACGCTCCGAATGGTACGCCGGAACCCGGGACGCCATCTGATCTCACTTCCCCCCGATCCACGTCCTCGGCAGCATCGTGTGGCGCCCGTCCCTGGCGATCGCGACCACGCGCCCCTGCGAGTCGAGGAGCGGCGCGCCTTCCACGGGCGCCGCAAGGCGCGCGGTGGACTCGATCACCTCGCCCCTGGGGCCGCGGGAGATGCCGCGAACCTCGCCCGCCGTCACGACCACTTCGCCCGCCGCATTCAGATTGGCGGCATAGACCTTGTCGCCCGGGCGCGGAACGAGGGACGTCACGGAGAGCGGCCACGAGGCGCCGCCGCTCACCGCCAGCTTGCACAGGCCGGCCGCCGCGTCCGCATGCTTGAGCTGCGCCGGGATATCGCGCGGCGGAATGCGCACCACGATCTGCGCCGCCGGCTCGATGCCCTCGCATGGCGCCATCATCACGCCCTCCTCGATCGCGACCGCCGCGCCGAGCGCAGCGCGGCCGCCCGACATCTCGACACGGTTCACGCGCCCCACCGCGACCGCCGCTGCCGCCTGCAGCTCCTGCAGGCTCATCGCCGCCGCCTGCGTGCGGCCCTCGGGCGCGCGGCCGAGGGTGAGGTAGTACAGCGCACCGAAACCCAGTAGCGCCAGCACGCCGGCCACCGCCCACTTGCGACCCGAGGCCGGGCTGCGCGCGCCGGTGAAATTCGCGGTGCGCAGCGACTTGTCGTAGGCGGCGCGACGCTCGGGATCCGAGAGGACTTCGTAGGCCTCGTGGACCAGCGCCGTGCGGCGCGGGTTGGGCGCCGCGGCCTCGCCCTGCATCTCGCCGGTGAGGCGCCGGTACACGCGGACGATGTCGCTTTGCCTGGCGTCGCGAGTCAGGCCGAGCACGTCGTAGAGGGTGGATTTCTCGCGCATTTTCTCAGATGACGAATTCGATCAGGCGGGGTCCGCGCGAACCGCATGCGGCGGTGAATTGCTCCGCGAAGGCCTCCAGTGTATCGACCCGAACGCCCTCCACGCCCATGCCCTTGGCGAGGCTTACCCAGTCGAGCACCGGCCGCGAGAGGTCGAAGAGCTCCTTCGAGGCCGGCCCCGGCGCCGCGCCCACGGCGAGCAGCTCGCCCTGGAGGATGCGGTAGGCGCGGTTGGCGAAGACCACGTTCACCACGTCGAGGCGCTCCCGCGCCTGGGTCCACAGGGCCTGGAGCGAATACATGCCGCTGCCATCGGCCTGCAGGCACACGACATTGCGGCCCGGCGCCGCGATCGCCGCCCCGGTGGCGCACGGGAATCCCTGCCCGATGGCCCCACCGGTGATCTGCAGCCAGTCGTGCGGCGCCGCCTGGAAGGTGGGCGGAAAAAGTTGGCGGCCCGAGGTCACTGCTTCCTCGACCACGATCGCATCCTCGGGCAGCAGCGCCGCGAACGTGCTGCCGAATCCCTCCGCGGTGAAGGCGCCGCTCGCGACCATCGGCGCCGTTCCCGCCGGCGCCTTGCGGACGGCTTGCGGCGCGCCGAGCGCCGAGGCGAGGTGTTCGAGCGCTGCGACGCCGTCGTCCTCCGGCTTCGCGAGCACGTGGTAGCGCGCGCCGTCAGGCGCCACCAGGCTCGGCTTGCCGGGGTAGGCGAAGAACGCCATCGGCGGCGCGGCGCCGACGAGCACGACATCGCGCACGCCGGCCAGCGACTTCACCGCCGCGTCCACCGAGTACGGAATCCGGTCCACCGGGGGCCGCCCGCGCCCGCGCGCCATGCGCGCGACCTGGGTGGGCGTGCGCAGCATCGCGCCGGTCGCCTGGGCCACGCGTTGCGCAACGTGGAGCCCGCGCTCCCCGAGGGAGTGCCCCGCAATCAGCAGCAGGCACGGGCCAGCGCGAAGCACCTGCGCAACCGCGTCGACGTCGGCTTGCGGCACGCTGGACCGCGTCGCGGGTGGCATCGGCGCCGTGGCGACACCTCCCTCTTCCCAGGCGCAATCGGCCGGCAGGATGAGGGTCGCGATGCGCCCGGGCGGCGTCGCCGCCGCGTGGACCGCGGCAGCGGCCGCGCTCCCCACCTCCGATGACCGCTCGCAGGTCGCGACCCAGTGCGAGATGGCGCGCGCGAGCCCTTCGGTATCCGATGCGAGCGGCGGGTCGTGGCGCCGGTGGTAGGTGGCGTGGTCGCCGACGATGTTCACCATCGGTGAGGAGGCGCGCCTCGCGTTGTGGATGTTGGCGATGCCGTTGGCGAACCCCGGGCCGCAATGCAGCAACGTCGCGGCCGGCTTCCCCGACATGCGTGCGTAGCCGTCGGCGCATCCGGTCACCACGGTCTCGGCGAGCCCGAGCACGCAACGTAGCCCCGTCACCTTGTCGAGCGCGGCGACGAAATGCATCTCCGAGGTGCCGGGGTTGGCGAAGCAGGTATCCACGCCGCACGCGAGCAGCGTGCGCGCCAGGCTTTCGGCGCCGTTCATCGGTTCATGCCGCTTCCCCTCGCTGGTAATAGCCGACCGACATGCTCCCACAATGGCCGGTCCGGCAAGGAACTGTAGAATTCCGGTCCTCGCTTCCCGATACCCGCATGAAATACGACGAGCAGTCCATCAAGGTCCTGAAGGGCCTCGAGCCCGTGCGCGCCCGCCCGGGCATGTACACGCGCACCGACAGCCCGCTGCACATCATCCAGGAGGTGATCGACAACGCGGCCGACGAGGCCTTGGGCGGCCACGCGAAGAAGATTGCGGTGACCCTGCACAAGGATGGGTCGGTGAGCGTCGAGGACGACGGCCGCGGCATCCCCGTCGGGCCCCACCCGGTCGAGAAGGCGCCGACCGTGGAGGTAGTCTTTACCCGTTTGCACGCCGGCGGCAAATTCGACAAGCAGTCCGGCGGCGCCTACGCCTTCTCCGGCGGCCTGCACGGCGTCGGCGTGTCGGTGACCAACGCGCTCTCGAAGCGCATGGAAGTCCGCGTGACCCGCGAGGGCGCGACCTACGAGATCGCGTTCGAGCACGGCGAGGTCGCCGCGAAGCTGAAGAAGACCGGCGCGGCGCCGCCGAAGGCGTCGGGCACCTCGGTGCGCGCCTGGCCCGACCCGAAGTACTTCGACTCGCCGAAGGTCCGCTTCGAGGCGCTGGAGTCGCTGCTGCGCGCCAAGGCGGTGCTGCTGCCGGGGCTGAAAGTCACGCTCGAGGAGGAAGGCACGCGGAACAAGCGCGAATGGCTCTACGCCGGCGGACTCGCGGCCTATCTCGCCGACAAGCTCGACGGGACGGGCGGCTACCTGAGCCCGGTGTTCTCGGGCGAGTCCTACGTCGGCGCGGGTGACGCCAACTTCGCCGAGGGCGAAGGCGCCCAGTGGGCGATCGCCTGGGCCGAGGCCGGCGGCGAGGGGGAGTCGTTCGTGAACCTGATTCCCACCGTGCTCGGCGGCACCCACGAGGCGGGGCTGCGCAACGCCGTCCATGAGTCGATCAAGGAGTTCTGCGAGCACCACGAGCTCCTCACGCGCGGCGTGAGCCTGCAATCCGAGGATGCCTGGAAGCCGCTGCGCTACCTGCTCTCCGCACGCATCCTCGATCCGCAGTTCCAGGGGCAGACCAAGGAGCGCCTGTCCTCGCGCGAATCGGTGAAGCTGATCGCCTCGCGCGTGAAGGATCCGCTCGACGCGTGGTTGAACCAGAATGTCGAGGAAGGCAAGAAGATCGCGCAACTGGCGATCAGCGCCGCGACCGCGCGCCAGAAGGCCGGCAAGGTGGTGGAGAAGCGCCGCGGCTCGGGCGTGGCGGTGCTTCCCGGCAAGCTCACCGACTGCGAGTCCCAGGACATGACGCGCAACGAAGTGTTCCTGGTCGAGGGCGACTCGGCCGGCGGCTCCGCCAAGCAGGGCCGCGACCGGCAGTACCAGGCGATCCTGCC
>JBKJTM010000333.1:0-3408 GCA_046590805.1 Usitatibacter sp. | reverse complement strand
TTCGTGGTTTCGGGCGTGGTGAGCGAAGTCGACCACACCGGCTCATGGTTCGATCCCTCCAACAGCGGCTGGGGGTTCACCCTTACCGAGCAGGGCGAGGTGCTGGGCGGCGTGCTCTTCACCTACGACGCCGCGGGTGCCCCGACGTGGGCCGCGGGCTTCGGCCGCGATCGCGGCAATGTGGAGCTGTTCACGTTCGCCGGGCCGTGTCCGGGCTGCGTGTATCGAAGCCCCGACGGCCGCAGCGTCGGACGCCTCGGGTTCGACTTCCGCCAGGAATGGGAGATGACTCTGCGCAGCAACCTCAGCCTGCCGATGGCGGCCGGGGCCAACGTCGATGGCGCGCGCGTCTACCAGCTGAGCCGCCCCGCGTCCACGCGGCCAGCCGATCGGCAGCTGGCGAGCTTCGATACCGAGGCATCGCTCAAGGCATTTCTGGACGCGGGCATGCTGAACGTGCGCGCGTCGACCGGCGGCGCCGACTTCTCCGCCGCGCCGCCGATGCCGGCGTATTCGCCGACCAACCTCATCGAGGCGAACGTCGACGAGGCCGCGCTGGTGAAGACCGACGGCCGCTACATCTACACCTTTGCCCACAATGCCAATGGCGTGCGCCAGCCCGTCATCCGCATCGCGCAGGTGGGTGAGGATGGAGGATCGCTCGCGGTTCGCGGCACGATCGCCCTGGGCAGCGGCATGGCCACGCCCATCGCGACCGCCGGCCTCTTCCTCCATGACGGGAAGCTGGTCGCGGTGACGGGAACGCAGGCCAGTGCCTACTCGATGCCCTGGTACACGTCGGGAGCATGGACTCGTGGCTTGACCCACATCGAGGTGATGTCGACGGTGACGCCCGATGCGCCGCGCACGATCTGGCGCGCCGAGATCCAGGGACACCACGTGGCCACCCGCCGCATCGGCGACCGGCTCTACGTCGTGTCGCGATTCGTGCCGTTCCTGCAGGGATTCATCTATAGCGGAAGTAGCCCGGCCGCGGTCGCGGCCAACCGCACGCTGCTCGCCGCCACGCCGCTGGCAGCCTTGCTGCCGAAGGTGCGATTGAACGGCGGGGCCGAGGAGACCATTGTCTCGGCGTCATCCGTCTACGCGCCGCCGCAGGGTTCGCGCGCGCCGCTGGCCGACATGGTCACGGTCACCGCGATCGACCTCGCCTCGCCGCGGATCTTGGAGTCGGTGGCGATCATCGGCTCGGTCGAGACGATCTACGCCTCGACCTCGAACCTCTTCCTCGCGACATCGCGCTACGAATACCGCAGCCCGATCACGCTCACGCTCCTGCCCAACGAGCCGACTACCTACCTCACCGACGTGCACCAGGTCCGATTGGGCGAAAGCGGCCTCGCCATCGTCGGATCGGGCTCCATCGAGGGCATGCTCGGCACCGACGCCGACCAGATCCCGTTCCGCATGAGCGAGCACCAGGGCAGGCTGCGCGCGGTAACCAGCAGCAACACGTGGTGGATGAGCACCAAGAATCGCGTGACGATCCTCGAGCCGTCGGCCGTCCGGCCGGGATTGCTGCGAACCGTCGCGTACATACCAAACGCCCAGCGTCCGCAGCCGCTCGGCAAGCCGGGCGAGTTCCTCTACGCCACGCGCTTCGTCGGCGACCGGCTGTACGCGGTCACCTTCCGCCAGACCGATCCGCTCTACGTGATCGACCTCGCCAATCCCGCCGATCCGAAGATCACGGGAGAGCTGCAGGTGCCGGGCTTCTCCGAATACCTGCACCCGATGGCCAACGGCCTGCTGCTCGGCTTCGGCAAGGACGCCACCGAGACCGGCCTCTTCCAGGGGCTGCAGTTGTCGCTCTACGACGTGAGCGATGCCGGCCAGCCGCGGGAGATCCAGAAGGTGCTGATGGGCAAGCGCGGCAGCGAGTCGGCGTTGCTACGCCATCATCATGCCTTCAGTGCGCTGCCCAGGGCCGATGGCTCGACCGCCATCGCCATTCCAGCGCGAATCCACGACGGACTGCCGCAGTATCCGAGCGCCACCTACCCGTGGCAGCAGAGCGGGCTCATGCGCTTCGAGCTGCGCGGGACGGGGGCGGCGGATTCGCGACTGGTGCCGCTGCAGAGCCTCATCACCCACACGCCCGCGACGGCCGGCACCACCTACTTCGCCGACTCGGCCCAGGACGGCGGCCGCTCGATCCTGTTTTCCAACGGCACCGTCTACATCGGCAACGGGCAGTTCTGGCGCCAGGACAGCGCGGGGAATACCTCCGGGCCTTTCTGAGTCCTCAAAAAAAAGATTCTTCACTGATTTCCGGGGACGTGGGCGCTGTGGGAGACGCCGCTACACGCATCAGGCGCCCCGAGGGCTCACGGTTGCAGTTTCCGGGCCGGGAGATGACAGCCGCCACGTCGGCTCCAACCGTTCCCCCGCAAATGCCGGAAGAAAAAAAACGGGGTCAGACCCCGGTTTTGTCGCGCACACTAGAATAGCGGGCTGTGTTCGCAAAAATCCTCATCGCCAATCGCGGCGAGATCGCCTGCCGCGTGATGCGCACGTGCCGCCGGCTTGCCATCCGGACGGTCGCGGTGCACTCGTCGATCGACGCGCGCGCGCTGCACGTGGAGCAGGCCGACGAGGCCTACGAGATCGGCGGACCGCGTCCCGTGGATTCGTACCTCCGCGGCGACCGCATCATCGAGGTCGCGAAGGCCTGCGGCGCCGAGGCGATCCATCCCGGATACGGCTTCCTCTCGGAGAATCAGGATTTCGCGCGCGCCGTCGAGGCCGCGGGCCTGGTGTTCATCGGCCCGACGCCGGAAGCGATCGAGAAGATGGGCCTCAAGGATCGCGCCAAGGTGATCATGGAGAAGGCCGGCGTGCCGGTGGTGCCGGGCTATCACGGCGAGAGCCAGGACGACCGCCTGCTCGCCTCGAAAGCCACGATGATCGGCTATCCCCTGCTCATCAAGGCAGTGGCGGGCGGCGGCGGCAAGGGCATGCGCCTGGTCACGAAGGACGGCGAGTTCGTCGAGCAGCTCGCCTCCGCGCGGCGCGAGGCGAAGAGCGCCTTCGGCGACGAGGCGGTGCTGCTCGAGCGCTTCGTGCAGGGCCCGCACCACATCGAGTTCCAGGTGTTCGGCGACACGCATGGCAACTACGTGCACCTGTTCGAGCGCGAATGCTCGATCCAGCGCCGCCACCAGAAAGTGCTGGAAGAAACGCCCTCCCCCTTCCTCGACGACGCCATGCGCCAGTCGATGGGCGATGCCGCGGTCGCCGCAGCACGCGCCATCGCCTTTCGCGGCGCGGGCACGATCGAGTTCATCGTCGGCGCCGACCGCAAGTTCTACTTCATGGAGATGAACACGCGCCTGCAGGTCGAGCATCCGGTGACCGAGATGATCACCAGGTCCTCGCCGGTGATCA
>JBKJTM010000184.1:0-2816 GCA_046590805.1 Usitatibacter sp. | reverse complement strand
GTCAAGCCATTGGCGCACGAGTAGTACCCGAACGAGTAGGGGAAGGCGCCCGTCTCGTCCACGGTCCCCGTGCCGCTATCCTTGGCGATGGTGGCCTGATCGTGGTGGTTGCCCATGTTGTGGCCCACCTCGTGAGCGACGATTCGCTCGCAACCCGAAGCGCAGTAGTTGTTGACCGAGTACGCGGTGCTCGACGTGACGGTCGAGTCTGGATACGTCACCAGGTTAAAAGACGGCAGGTTGCCGATGCCTCCAGTGTCGGTCGGCCCGTCGCGCAGCAGCGCCACGAAGTCCGCGCCGACGATGTTGCGCAGCGCGCTCGCACCGCCCCAGGTGAGCCCCTGGAAGAAAGGTGCATTCACTCCCGAGCCCGCCATCGCGTTGAGCGTCTTGGTCGATCCGTTGTCGCTCGGATCCTCCCCATTCGGATAATCGATCATCGTCGCGTTCACCAGCCGCAGCGTGATGGCGACCTCGCTGTCGAGGTAGGCCTGGTTCAGGGTCGCGATGATGTTGTAGAGCATCGGCATGAGGCCCACGCCAAGCTTCCCGGCAAGATCCCTCGTGTAGAGGAGCATCACGTCGGACTGCAGCGTCGGCGATGGGGCGGCCTTGAGGCCCTTGGCCAGCATGCTCGCCACCGGAAGCGTGTCGATGATCGTCGGCGTTCCCGTGAAGAGCGCCGTCTGCGGATCGTCGGGTCCCACGTGGACCACATCGCTGCCGCCCTTCTTCGGGCCATAGCTCACCGGCTCGCGCTTCGCGATCAGATCGTAACCCTGGCCGGAGGGATATATGCGGTACTCGCCATAGGGGGTCCTCATCCAGCCCCAGGCACCATGCGGACCATAGGTGATGACGGCGCGCTCGTTGTCGCCGGCGAGCGCAGCGCGCGCGATCCAGGTGCTGAAGCCGCCGCCATGGGCAACGGTGTTCTCGTAGACGTAGGTCTGGATCGATCCATCGGGGAGCGCGAGATCGATCTCGGCGCCCGGGCTCAGCTGCTCGAGCCCCTCGCGGTTGAACCGCACCGGGATGTCGGTGGACTTGGCTACCGTCACGCTGCCCCCGATGGGAACAATGAGCGGGGTGCCCGCGCTCGCCAGTCCTGCAAACGTAACAAGGGCTGCGCACGCGATGTGCGCGAAGTGGCTTCTCATTTTTTTCTCCCTGGGTGCTGCGGCGGCCTGACGCCAGGCCGGCTGCGCACTGTGGGCAATCTTACCGCGACTACTGCGCGAACACCTCGACGATTCCCACTCCCGTCCCCCCGCCCGCCCCGGTGACGATCGCGGTATAGGCACCGGGATTGAGTGTCACGCGGATCGCGGCTTCAAGCGGGCTCGAGGGTGCCAGCCCGGCGAGGCTGATCTGCGACGCAGAGGCGACCGTCTGCCAGTTGTCGTTGATGGCGATCTGCGTCTGCCCGGAGAAGAGCTGGAGCACCGGGTCCGCGAGCGGGTTGGCGATGCCGAGCTGGGCAAGCGAGGGGCCGCGCACGCGGATCACCACCGTTAGCGGCCCGGAGCCCTGGATGACGAAGCCGCCGATCATCACGTCGTTGCCGGTGAGCACCTGCCCGCGGGTGGAGATGTTCGCAAGCGGCACCTCGGGATGGTCGACCTCGAAGACCTCGATCAGTCCCACGCCGGTGGAACCGCCCGCGCCCGACACGATGGCGGTGTAGGCGCCGGGTGGCAGCGCGACCAAGATCGCGGATTCCAGCGGCGAGGACGGTGCGAAGCCGCTCGCCGTGATCGACGCGGCATTGGCAGCGGCGCCCCAGTTATCGTTGATGGCAAGGGTCGCCTGGTCGGAGGAGCGCACCAGTTGCAGCACCGTATCGGCGAGCACGTTGCTCACGCCTTGCGCAGTCAGCGAGGCGCCGCGCGCGCGAATGACCACCGTCTTCGCCGAAGAGCCGCCGATGATGAAGCCGCCGATCATCACGTCGTTGCCGGTGCGCACCTGGCCGCGCGTCGAGAGGTTGGCGAGTCGCCCCGGCGAAGTGGCCGGCGAGGTCACCGTGCCGCAATTGCCGCTCACGGAACCCGTCCCGTCGATCCGGAAGGCCGCGGCCGCCGAGCAACCGGCGGTGATGGTGATCTGGGTCGGGCTCGAGTTGCCGAGCGTCTTCGCCGTCATCGGCGTGCCGTTCACGTAGAGCGGCGCCTGGAACGAAGGGCTCGACGGATACGAGTCCGAATGGGGTCCGACGCTGGAACCGCCATCGAAATCGCTCGCGACGGCCTCGGCATGCAGCGTGTACGTGCCCGGCGGCAGCAGCATCCGGAACGCGCCGTTGCCTTGCGTGAGGTAGTCGGAGACGCTGCTGTAGACCCGTGCGGCATTCGCGACGTCGCGCGCCCAGATGTTGGCGCCGCGCACCGCGGTCGTGCCGTCGGCGAGGCGGAAATTCCCCGCGAGCGTGCCGTACGTCGTGGTGACCGTGGGCGCGGGATAAAGCGCGGAGACCGCCGCAACATCGTCCTCGTGCAGCGTCGCGAGCGAGCGGTACGCGATCGGGTACATCAACGGGTAATTCGAGCTCGCGAGGCCCTGCGTCGAATCGAGCTGTGCGTGATCGAGGCCGACCAGGTGCCCCAGCTCGTGCGCGATCACGTTGGTCATGGTCGCGTCGCTCACGGCGATGGCGCCGTTCAGCACCGCCTGGCCTTCGATGTAGCTGCAAGTAGGGGGGCCGTAAGAGGCGGATCCCGCGAAGCCGAGCACGCTGCCCTTCGAGCCCGTGCCGAGGATGAGGTCGATGATCGAGCCGTCGGTGTCGTAGATGACCGGATTGAGGCCGTCGGAGA
>JBKJTM010000130.1:0-2733 GCA_046590805.1 Usitatibacter sp. | reverse complement strand
GCCTGCGCGATAGCGCAGGCCGCTCCCTTCGCCTACGTCACCCGGGCTGATGGCCAGGTGCGGATCGTCGACACCGCCAGCCAGAACATCGTGGCCATCATCGGCACCGGAGGCCGGCCCGAGGGCGTGGCCATCAACCCGGAGGGCGCGCGCGCCTTTATCGCCAACGCCGCCACGAACCAACTCCATGTCGTCGACACGGCAGCGCACGCGATCATCGCCAACCTTCCCGTGGCTGCCGGGCCCTCGGCGGTGGTGCTGAATCCCTCCGGCAATCGCGTCTACGTGCTGCATCCGGGTAGCGGCGGCCCGAGCCAGCTCACGATCTTCAACACCGAGAACCTCACCGGCGCGGGCAGCATCGTGTTCGCCAACCGCGCCGAGCGCCTGGCGATGTCCGCGGACGGGAGCCGGCTCTACGTCTCGCACCCGCTCGCCAATCTCGTCTCGGTGGTGGATACGGCGAGCCTCGGCGTGACTTCCGTGGGCACGGCCCCCGCGCCCTTCGGCATGGCCCACGACCCCAACCTCAACCGCGTCTACGTCGCGCATACCGGCGGAACCGTCACCATCCTCAACGCCACCAACAGCACGGCGATCGGCACCATGGCCCTGCCTTCGTGCACGGGGTCGCGCAATCTCGCCGTGAACCCCGCGGGCACTCGGCTCTTCGTGACGTGCGAGGACTCGAACAGCCTCCTCGCGATCAATCTCTCCTCGCTCCAGGTGACCACCGTCGGCATGGGCTCCCGGCCGACAGCGGTGGACATCACGCCGGACGGCCGCCTGGTCTTGGTCGTCAACAGCGGCAACGGCACGCTCTACATCCAACAGGAGGACAACCCCGCCTTTCCGAGGGGCCAGATCAACGTCGGCGGCAATCCTTCGGGATTCGGCCGCTTCATCGGCGGGCCGACCACGTTCGCCGCCCTCGTGCCCGGCGTGCTGTCCGGCCTCTGGTGGAACCCCACGGAGTCGGGCTGGGGAGTCCACCTCACGCAGCGGCGCAACACCATCTTCGCCGCCTGGTTCACCTACGATCCCATCGGCGTGCCGCGCTGGTATGTCGCCTCGAACTGCTCGATGTCCCCGCCGCTCCCATGCCCCGAATGCATCGAAAGCGCGTTTTGCAGCGGCGAGATCTATGAGGTCAACGGCCCCCGGTTCTTCCGCGATCCCTTCGATCCGCGGGCGGTGCAGACAACCCGCGTGGGCATCCTGCAACTGGAATTCAGCGACAGAAGCAACGCCAAGATGAGCTACGTGCTCGGCAACCAATCGCGAAACCTCGTCATCCAGCGCCAGGTGTTCCGCAGCGGCTCGACGCCCGTGGCGATCGACTACACGGACCTTTGGTGGAACCCGTCGGAGTCCGGATGGGGCCTCGGGATCACGCAGCAGTTCGGAGTGATGTTCCTCACCTGGTTCGTCTACGAGGACACCGGCCGGCCGATCTGGTACGTCGCCTCGGATTGCGCCGTCAAGGGCGGCGGCAACGGCTGCACCGGGAGGCTCTATCGGGTCGCCGGGCCTCCCGGACCGATCACCACGGGCAGCTTCGACCGGTCGAAGGTCGTTGCGGAGGACGTGGGCAGCATCGACGCGACGTTCACCGACTCGAACAATGGCGTGATCACCTATACGGTGAGCGGCGTCCCCGGCTCGAAGGCGATCACCCGCCAGCTCTTCTAGAGCCGGCGGCGCCGCGCCTCGTAGAGGCAGATGCCGCTCGCGACCGAGACGTTCAGGCTTTCGACCGAGCCGAACATCGGGATCGATACCAGCAGGTCGCAGCTCTCGCGCGTGAGTCGGCGTAGCCCCTCGCCCTCGGCGCCGAGCACCATCCCCATCGGGCCATCCAGCTTGGCCTTGTAGAGCGACTCCTTGGCGGAGTCGTCGGCGCCAATCAACCAGATGCCGCGGTCCTTCAAGTCGCGCATGGTGCGCGCCAGGTTGGTGACGACGATATATGGCACCGACTCCGCCGCCCCGGAAGCCACCTTGATCGCCGCCATGGTGAGGCCGACGCTGCGATCTTTGGGCGCGATCACCGCGTGGGCGCCTGCGCCGTCGGCCACGCGCAGGCAGGCACCGAGGTTGTGGGGGTCTTGCACGCCGTCGAGGATCAGCAGCAGCGGCGGCTCCTCGAGGCCCTCCAGCGCATCCTCGATGAACTGCGGCATGTCGATCGGCTGCGCTTGCGCCACCACGCCCTGGTGGCGCGCGCCGCCGCTCATGCCGTCGAGGCGCTTGGCATCCACCGGGATCAGCCGGATGCCGTGCTGCTTGGCGAGCGCTCGCAGGTCCTTGGCGCGGGCATCGCTCCTCTCGGAATCGACGTAGATCTCGGTCACGGTGTCGGGCTTCTGCCGCAGCCGCGCCGTCACGGCGTGGAAGCCGATCAGCGTCTTGGTCATTTGTATCTCTCGACCTTCTTCATCTTCTTGTCGATGTCGCGGGGCTTCTTGGCGGCGGCCTTGCCCTCTTTCCGGTTGTCGCCCTGGAGCGCGAGGCCCGACTGCGGCGCCTCCACCAGCACGAAGTCGATCTTCGCCTGCTCGAGGTTCACGCGCACCACCTTCACCCGCACGCGCCCGGCCAACTGGTAGCGCACGCCGCTCCTCTCCCCGCGCAGCATGTGCTTGTGGGCGTCGAACTGGAAGTAGTCCTGCCCCAGGTCCGAGATGTGCACCAGTCCGTCCACGTAGAGCTCGTCGAGCGTCACGAAGAGGC
>JBKJTM010000439.1:0-5007 GCA_046590805.1 Usitatibacter sp. | reverse complement strand
CTTCGCGCCCGCCTGGCGCGCGAGCTCCTTGGTGGAGACCTTGCGGTCGCCATGCATCAGCACGATGAGGGGGTCGCCCCTTTCATTCTCCATCACCAGCGTCTTGATGACCTGGTGCTCGGGCACGCCCATGGAAGCCGACGAATGCCCGGTGCCGCCGTGCTCCTTGTAATCGAACTCGTGCTCGGTGTACACGACGCCGTACCTGGCAAGGTGCGCGGTCGCCGGCGTGGCGCTCGATTTCACGGCGCGAAAGTGACGCGAACAAGGAGGCTCACGCCGGTGCACACCAGCACCGCGCCGATGGCGCGGCGCATCTGCACCTGGGTAAGGCCGAGGTGGATGCGCCGTCCGATGCGAAACCCGATCCAGACGAAGGGCGCGAGCAGCACCATGCCGATGAAGATCGCCTGGTGCAGCAGCAGGCCTCCCACCGCGTAGACCAGCGCGCGGCTGAAGGTGGAGATCGAGACCAAGGTCGAGATCGTCGAGCGCAGCTCGGTCTTGTCGCGCAGCCTGCCCGAGAGGTAGGTCGCGTAGATCGGCCCGCCGGCGCCGAAGATCGTCGCGATGGCGCCGCCGATGATCCCGGCCGGGACGCTCCACAGCGGCGAGATGGTGCGCTCCAGCGTCGGATTCAGCATCCCGTGAATCCCCACTCCCACCGCGAACACGCCGAGCGCGACGCGCAAGTACGCATCCGGCGCGCCCACCAGCACCGTGACGCCAACCACGAATCCCAGCAACATGAAGGGCACCAGGCGCTTCAGCTCCGGCTTCGAGACGTGCTCGCGCGCGGAAGTGCCGATGAGCGCGGCGCACGCCATGTCGAGCAGCACCATCAGCGGCACCAGGAACGATACCGGCAGGAAGTGCGCGAGGATCGGCACCGAGACCACGGTGGAGCCGAAGCCACTCAGGCCGAAGACGACGTAGGCCGCCACGATCACCAGTGGCGCGACCACGAAGAGCCAGGGCGACAGGTCGGCGAACGCGATTTCCATCAGCCGCGCGGGTGATGCTTGCGGTGCAACGCCTTCAGGCGCTCGCGGGCGACGTGGGTGTAGATCTGGGTGGTGGAGATGTCGGCATGGCCGAGCAGCATCTGCACGACGCGCAGGTCGGCGCCGTGGTTTATGAGGTGTGTCGCGAACGCATGGCGCAAGGTGTGCGGCGAGATCGGCTTGGCGATGCCGGCCACCAGCGCGTAGCGCTTGATGAGCCCCCAGAACGCCTGGCGGGTCATCGGGCCGCCCCGCGCGGTGACGAAGAGCGCGTCGGACTTGCGTCCCGCGAGCAGCTGCGGACGCGCCTCGCGCTGGTAGCGCTCGATCCAGGCCATCGCCTCCTCGCCGAGCGGCGTGAGGCGCTCCTTGGCGCCCTTGCCGAGCACGCGGATCACGCCCATGTCCATGCCGACCTGCATCGTCTTCAATCCCACCAGCTCGGAGACGCGCAGGCCGCTCGCGTAGATCGTCTCCAGCATCGCGCGATCGCGCAGGCCCTGGAGGGTTTCCGGCGAGGGCGCGGCGAGCAGGGACTCGACCTCCTCCTCGGAGAGTGTCATCGGCAACGAGCGCGGCAGCTTCGGCGATTCCAGGCCGGCGGCGGGATCGTCGGCACGCAGGCCCTCGCGCACCGCGAACTGGAAGAAGCGCTTGAGCGCCGAGACGAGGCGGCTCGTGGTGCGCGGCTTGGCCCGCTTGCCCTCCACCTGCCAGGCGAGGTGGCGCTGGATGTCGGCGGGATCGGCGTCGCCGAGCGCCTTGCCGGTGGACTCGTCGAGCCAGGCGGCGAACTGCGCCACATCGCGGCGGTAGCTCTCGAGCGTGTTGCGCGCGAGGCCGTCGTTCAGCCAGAGCCCGTCGGAGAACCGGTCGAGCAGCCTGCCGTTGGCCTCAGAAAGCGCCTTCATGCCCCAGCAGCCAGCGCTTGATGGCGAGCTCGAAGCCCTCGGCGCGCGCGCCCATGAAGCCGCCGATGCCGCCGCCTGCCGCGACGATGCGGTGGCACGGGACCACGAGCGGGATTGGATTGGAGCCGCAGGCACCGCCCACAGCGCGCGCCGACGAGCCCAGCTCCCGCGCGAGCTCGCCGTAGGTCCGGACCTTGCCCGCGGGAATGCGCTGCATCGCTTCCCAAACCGCAAGGCGGTGATGGGTGCCGGAAAGCTTGAGAGGCAGGTCGAACTCGAACCGCGGATCCTCGAGATAGAACTGGATCTGCACGCAGGCGAGGTGTGCGATGGAGTTGCGCTTGGGCACCTGCGCGGGATGGGACGGCGGCAGGTAGCGGATGCCGGTGACGTGCGTGTCGCTGGTCGCGATGCCGAGCGTGCCGAACGGCGCCCTTACGCACGCCTGGAAGGATTCGCTGCCGGTCGGCCTCATGCCGGCGCCGGCACTCCGGCGAGCGTGCGGATGCGGGCCAGGAGCTCTGCCGGGATCGCGAGCCCGTCGCGCGCCGACTGGTCGCGGTTGCCGGCGCGGCGCGCGCCCGGAAGGCGCACCTCGGGCTCCGCCGTCATCGCGGCGATCAACGTCTCGACACGTTCGAAATAGACATCGCGACCGGCGAGGGCGCGCGGATCGATGGCGAGGAACGCCTGGCCGATACGCGTCGGGCGCCCCTCCTCGGTGAAGAAGCTGTCGGACTCGAAGCCGAATGCGGCGCCCGAAAGCGAGCACACCAGAAGCTCCACGGTGAGCGCGAGCATCGCGCCCTTCACGCCACCGGCCGGCAGCATGCTGCCGGCGAGCGCGGCCTTGGCATCGGTGGTCGGACGGCCCTGCGCGTCGATCGCCCAGCCCTCGGGGATGGGCTTGCCCTCGCGCGCCGCCACCATGATCCTGCCGCGGGCCACCGCCGAGAGCGACAGGTCGATCGAGAGCGGCCGGCTGCCCTTGCGCGGAAACACCGCCGCCACCGGGTTGGTGCCCATCAGGGCGCGCGTCCCGCCCCAGGCAGGCATCGCCGCGGGCGAGTTACCGAATGCGAGTCCCACCTGCCCGGCCGCCGCGATCGCCTCGAGGTGATAGGCGGCCACGCCGAAGTGGTTGCTGTTGGTGACCGACGCGAAGGCGACGCCGTACTCTCCCGCGCGGCTGACGGCCTCGCGTCCGGCGAGCTCGCAGGCCTCGAAGGCGAGCCCGCCCATCGCATCGACAAGGCAGGCAGCTTTCGAGTCGCGCACCACGGCGGGGACCGCCGCGCCGCTCGCGCGGCCGTTCGACAGGTGGCCGCAGTACTGCGGGATGCGCGACGCACCGTGGGAGGCGATGCCTTCCTCCTCGGCCGCGCGCAGCGCGCGTGCCGTGGCCGCGGCCATGGCCGGGGTAGCGCCCGAGCGTGCCAGCGCGGACTTCATCAGGTGCTCCAGGTCCGCGGCGGAAATGCGTTCGACGCTCATTTCGCTATCAGGGTCTGGCCAGGCTGCACACGGGTGAACTGGACCGGCTTGAAAGTGACTTCGTAGTCGTCGTCCTCCAGGGGAGATGGCGGGCTCGCGCGCACCCGGGAGAACGCGGACGCATCGAGATCGCCGGTGCGCGGATGGTCCTCGCGGAAATGCGCGCCGCGCGAGTCCTCGCGCGCCGCGGCCGCCGCGCAGATCGCGCGGCTCACGGAAAGAAGGTTCGCGAGGTTGATCCAGTCATGCCAGCTGAGATTGTAGCGAAGGTCGGCGTCCGCGATGCCGATCTCTCCGAGCCGCGATTCGAGCTCCACCAGCCGCGCGGCCGCGCGCGCGAGGCCCGCCGCATCGCGCAGGATGCCGACGTCGTCCCACATCACTGCGTAGAGCGCCTCGCGCACCTCCTCGAGGTTTCCCGCCGGCTTGCCGAGCGGGACGCGCGCGCGCGCCTCGGCCGCATCGAGCGCGCCCCCATCGGGCTCACGCCATGCCGCCTTCCCATCGGTGTGGATCGCCATGCTGTCCCCGGCGATCGCGCCGAAGACGGTCGAATTCGCCTCGCCGTTGCCGCCCAGGCGGTTCGCTCCGTGCACGCCGCCGGTGTCCTCGCCCGCCGCGAACAGTCCCTCGATCGCGGTGCGGCAATCGCGCGCGAACTCGACCCCGCCCATCATGTAGTGCGCGGTCGGCACCACCTCGACCAGGCCGCCGGCAAGATCGAAGCCGCAGTCGGCGCAGCGCTCCACCATGCCCTTGAATTGCGCCGCCACGTTCCCGGCGCCGAGGTGCGCCATCGCGAGATAGACGCCGCCGTTGGGCGAGCCGCGGCCGGCGCGCATCTCGGCGAAGATCGATCGCGCCACCACGTCGCGCGTGGCGCGCTCGCCGCGCTCGTCGTAATCGGCCATGAAGCGCCGCTGGTCTCCATCGAGGAGGTATCCGCCCGCGCCGCGCAGCCCCTCCTCGAGCACCGTGCCCGTCATGCGCGTGCCAGCGCCGGCGAGGAGGCCGGTGGGATGAAATTGCACCATCTCCATGTCGCGCAGGGTGAGGCCCGCGCGCATCGCCATCGCGAGGCCATCGCAGCTCTTGTCGCCCGAGGGCGTGTGATAGCGGTACATGGTCGGCCCGCCGCCGGTGGCCAGCAGCACGCTCTTCGCCTGCACGAAGACGAACCCGCCTTCGCGCATGTCGATCATGAGGACCCCGGCGATCGCTGCCCCGCCCTCGGCCATCACCAGCTCGACCGCGCGATGCTCCTCGAGGCGCTCTACGCCCGCCACCCACACCTGCTCGGCGAGGCGGTTGATGATCTCGATGCCGGTCAAGTCGCCCTTGTGCACCGTGCGGTCGAAGGTCTGGCCGGCGAAGGCTTTCTGGTGGATCGTGCCGTCGGGATTGCGATCGAAGAAGCAGCCGAGCTCGTTCTCGAGCTCGTGGATACGCTCCACCGCCAGCGTCACCAGCTTCCAGGCGAGGTCCTGGTCGGGCAGCCACTTGCCGCCCTCGATGGTGGCCATGAAATGGCGTCCGATCGAAGCGCCCGGCGCGAGCGCCACGTTGTAGCCGCCCTGGACCATGCGCGTGCAGCCACA
>JBKJTM010000162.1:0-2736 GCA_046590805.1 Usitatibacter sp. | reverse complement strand
GCGGTGGCCGTGCTCGGCGCGCTTTCCCAGGAAAGCCGCCTGGAGATCTTCCGTTTCCTGATCCGGGCCGGCCCCTCGGGAGCATCCGCCGGGCGGATCGGCGAGCATCTCGACCTGCACTCGGCAACGCTGTCCTTTCACCTGAACACGTTGAAGCAGGCAGGCCTGGTGAGCGCGCGGCGCGAGAGCCGCTCGATCATCTACACCGCGAGCTTCGCGCGCATGGGGGAACTGGTGGGCTACCTCACCCTGAACTGCTGCCGCGGCGAGCTCGCCGCGCCCTCCCAGGAGCGCGCGCGCAGCGCCGCCTGAGTCCCGACCGACCATTCCGTAACGACAAAGGAGACGACCATGAGCACCCTCGACATCTATGACCCGGCGCAGTGCTGCGCCACCGGCGCCTGCGGTCCCGACGCCGACGACGAGCTCGCGCAGTTCGCCTCGGCCCTCGAGGGCCTGAAGCAGGGCGGCGTCGCGGTCTCGCGCTACAACCTCGGCCACCAGCCAGGCGCCTTCGCGCAGAACGCGATGGTGAAGGAGACGCTCCAGAAGGAAGGCATCGGCTGCCTGCCGCTGGTGATCGCCGACGGCCGCATCGTTTCCAAGGGACGCTATCCGACGCGTGACGAGCTTCTCGTGCAAGCTGGCGTCCCGGCCCCGACTGCGGCCAAGGCCACCTCGTGCTGCGGGCCGGCGAAACCGGCCGACGCCGCCGCCCCGGTCACCGCCGCCATTTCCGCCGCGGGCAAGCCCTGCTGCGGATGAAAGGAGACGCGATGAGGGTTCTCGAGCGGCCGACCCGCAACCTGTTCTTCACCGGCAAGGGCGGCGTCGGCAAGACCTCGACTTCGTGCGCGGTCGCCGTCGCGCTGGCCGATCGCGGCAAGTCGGTGCTGCTGGTGAGCACCGATCCCGCCTCGAACCTGGACGAGGTGTTCGACACTTCTCTCGCCAACGGCCCGGTGGCGATCGCCGCGGTGCCGAACCTGCACGCGATGAACGTCGACCCCGAAGCCGCCGCCGCGGCCTACCGCGAACGCGTCGTGGGGCCCTACCGCGACTTGCTGCCGGCCGACGCGGTGGCGAGCATCGAGGAGCAGCTGGCCGGCGCGTGCACGGTGGAGATCGCCGCGTTCGACGAGTTCGCCAAGCTGATCGGCGATGCGGGCATGACGGCTCGCTACGACCATATCGTCTTCGATACCGCTCCCACCGGCCACACCCTCCGGCTCCTGGCGCTGCCGGCGGCATGGAGCGGGTTCATCGGCGCGAGCGCCGCGGGTACCTCGTGCCTGGGGCCGCTGCAGGGGATGGTGGCGCAGCGCGATCTGTATGCCGCCGCGGTGGCGATGCTCTCGGACATGGCGGCGACGACCATGGTGTTGGTGAGCCGCCCCGAGCGCACCGCGCTCGATGAAGCGGAGCGCACCAGCAGCGAGCTGGCACAGATCGGGGTGCGCAACCAGATGCTGGTGTTGAACGGTGTTTTCCAGGCGAGCGGCGCCGATCCAGTGGCCGCGGCGCTGCAGCGCGTCGGGCGCGAAGCAATCGCCGGCATGCCGGCGCGCCTCGCCTCGCTGGAGCGCACCACCGTACCGCTTCGCCCACGCCAGGTCGTCGGCGTCGAGGCCCTGCGCGGATTCTTCTCCCGAGACACGGGATCGCCCGGCAGCGTGGAGCGGGGAGCGCTGCCGCGCGCACTGCCGCCGCTCGAGCAGCTCATCGGAGACCTCGAGGGCGTGGGCCGCGGCCTGGTGATGACGATGGGCAAGGGCGGCGTGGGCAAGACCACGACCGCCGCGGCGATCGCCCTCGAGCTCGCGCGCCGCGGCCATCAGGTCCATCTCACCACCACCGACCCCGCGGCTCATATCGCGGCGGCCGTGGGCCGCCTGCCGAAAAACCTCACCCTTGGCGAGATCGATCCGGCGGTCGAGGTGCAGCGCTATCGCGACGAGGTGATGGCGACCACCGGCGCGAACCTCGATGCGAACGGCCTCGCGCTGCTCAGGGAAGACCTGAGCTCGCCGTGCACCGAGGAGATCGCCGTGTTCCAGGCTTTCGCGCGGGTGGTCGAACAGGCGGTCGACCGTTTCGTCGTGATCGACACGGCGCCGACCGGCCACACCATCCTGCTGCTCGATGCCGCGCAGTCTTTCCATCGCGAGGTGATGCGCCAGGCGAAGAGCGTGAGCGAGGCGGTGCGCAACCTGCTGCCGCGCCTGCGCGACCCCGACTTCACCCGCATCGTCCTGTGCACCCTCGCCGAGGCGACGCCGGTGCACGAGGCGGCGGCGCTGCAGGCCGACCTGCGCCGTGCGGCCATCGAGCCGTTCGCATGGGTCGTGAACCAGAGCCTCGCCCCGCTGAACCTGACCGATCCGCTGCTGGTCGCGCGCCGCGCGCAGGAGAGCCGCTATATCGAGGAGGTCGCCGCAACCCACGCGCGCGCGGCCTACATCGTCGGCTGGCAGGAGAGCATTGCCGCGGGCGTGGCCGCGCAGCCGGAGGCGAAAGTCGCATGAACGCGCGAGCAGAGGTCGGGCGGCAGGGCCAGCGAGATCCCGCTGCCCGAGAGCATCTAGGCCGCGCGCGCTCGGCTCGCCGGCGTCGTGAGGGGACGTATCATCGTGAACGTCAACCGCTGAGATCGCCCGCTTGCAAAAACTGCCCGAGAAGATGCGCTTCATCGACCTGCCGAGCTTCGGCGCGCCCGAGGCGATGCAGGTCGCCGAA
>JBKJTM010000095.1:0-6260 GCA_046590805.1 Usitatibacter sp. | reverse complement strand
ATCCCGGCCGTGGCCGCCGTGGTCGATGTGCTGCAGACCCCGGCCTTCCTGTGCCGGCAAACAGATTTCATCCAGGCCGTGGCGCGATGCGGCAAGCCGGTGAACATCAAGAAGGGCCAGTTTTTGGCGCCGCACGACATGAAACACGTGATCAACAAGGCCCGCGCCGCCGCGCGCGCGAGCACCGGCACGAATTCGCGCTGGCCGCCGCTGCTGGTGCCCTGCCCACCGGGAAGCTGCACCGAGTGGGTCGCGTCGAAGACCACCGGGCAACCGGTGTCGCGCATGATCGCGAGCGAGCGCATGTCGGAGACGAGATTGTTGTAGCCGAAGGAGGCGCCGCGCTCGCAGACCATGATGTTGTCCGTGCCGCTCGCTTCCCGCGCCTTGTCGACCACGTTCTTCATGTCGCCGGGGGCGAGGAACTGGCCCTTCTTGATGTTCACCGGCTTGCCGGCGCGCGCCACCGCATGGATGAAATCGGTCTGGCGGCAGAGGAAGGCCGGGGTCTGCAGCACGTCGACGTACCGCACCACCGTGGGCACCTCTTCCGTGGTGTGCACGTCGGTGAGCACCGGCACGCCGAGCGTCTTCCTCACCTTGGCGAGGATCTCGAGGCCCTTCTCCATCCCCGGGCCGCGGAAGCTCTTGCCCGAACTGCGGTTGGCCTTGTCGTACGAGGATTTGAAGATGAAGGGGATGCCGAGCGCCGCGGTCATCTCCTTCAGCTGGCCGGCGACATCCATCTGCAGCTGCTCGCTCTCGACCACGCACGGGCCGGCGATGAGGAAGAAGGGTTTGTCGAGACCGACGTCGAATCCGCAGAGTTTCATATGCCTGTCGCACCGGCGTAGGCCGGTGCCTAATTGGGCCCCGGTCCATCGCCGCAAGTGCGGCGCCCGGGGCGACGATTGTGGACGCTAGGTGTTGGAGCCGCCGATGACCTTCAGCGCCGGCTCCGGCACGCGCCGCTTGTGCTGCTCGGTCGCCGCGCGGATGAACGACTTGAAGAGCGGATGGCCCTCGCGCGGGGTCGAGGTGAACTCGGGGTGGAACTGCACGCCGATGAAGAACGGGTGCCCCTCGAGCTCCGCGATCTCGGTGAGGTCCTCGGTCTTGGTCTTGGCGCTGATGGTGAGCCCGGCCTGCTCGAGGCGCGCGACGTAATGGTTGTTCACCTCGTAGCGATGGCGATGGCGCTCCGCGACGGTGTCCTTGCCGTAGACCTTGTGCGCGAGCGTGCCTTTCTTCACCGTGGCCGGCTGCGCGCCCAGGCGCATGGTGCCGCCGAGGTTCGACTTCTCGTCGCGGCGCTCGACCTTGCCGTCGTGGTTCTGCCACTCGGTGATGAGCGCGATCACCGGGTGCGGCGTATCGGCGTCGAACTCGGTGGAGTTGGCGCCCGCGAGCCCGCACTTGTCGCGCGCGATCTCGATCGCCGCGATCTGCATGCCCAGGCAGATGCCCAGGTACGGCACCATTTTCTCGCGCGCGTACTTGACCGCCTGGATCTTGCCCTCGATGCCGCGCTTGCCGAAACCGCCCGGAACCAGCACCGCGTCCTTGTCGGTCAGGATCCCGATGCCGTGGGTCTCGATCAGCTCCGAATCCACGTAGTGGATGTTCACCTTGGTGCGCGAGTGGATGCCTGCGTGCACCAGCGCTTCGGAGAGCGACTTGTAGGAATCCTGCAGGTCGACGTACTTGCCGACCATGGCGATGTCGACCTCCTGCTCGGGATTCTCGAGCGCGTCGACGATGTTCTCCCACATGGTGAGGTCGGCCGGATACGCCGCGAGGTCGAGCTTGCGGCACACGATCTCGTCCAGGCCCTGCTTGTGCAGCATCACCGGGATCTTGTAGATCGAATCGGCGTCGGCGGCCGAGATCACCGAGCGCACGTCCACGTTGGTGAAGAGCGCGATCTTGCGGCGGTCCTCCTCCGGAATCGGCTTCTCCGAGCGGCACATCACGACGTCGGGCTGGATGCCGATGCCGCGCAGCTCCTTCACCGAGTGCTGCGTGGGCTTGGTCTTGATCTCGCCCACGCTCGCCAGATACGGCACGAGGGTCAGGTGGATGTAGCAGGTGTTGGTGCGGCCCTCCTCGATCCCCATCTGGCGGATCGCCTCGAGGAAGGGCAGCGACTCGATGTCGCCCACGGTGCCGCCGATCTCGATGATGCCGACCTCGACGTCCTTGCAGGCGGCCTTGATGCTCGCCTTGATCTCGTCGGTGATGTGCGGGATCACCTGCACGGTGCCGCCGAGGTAGTCGCCGCGGCGCTCCTTGTTGATCACGCGCTCGTAGATCTGGCCGGTGGTGAAGTTGTTGCGCTTGCTCATCTTCGAGGAGACGAAGCGCTCGTAGTGGCCGAGGTCCAGGTCGGTCTCGGCGCCGTCCTCGGTCACGAACACCTCGCCGTGCTGGAACGGCGACATCGTCCCGGGATCGACGTTGATGTACGGATCGAGCTTGACGAGGGTGACTTTGAGCTTGCGCGACTCGAGGATGGCCGCGAGGGAGGCGGCGGCGATTCCCTTGCCCAGGGAAGAAACCACGCCACCGGTCACGAAGACGTACTTGGTCATGACGGACCTCGTGCTGGAAATTGCTATTTTACTTGATTAGACCCCTTGTAGTGATTCGCCACGCCTCGATCTTCTCTCGAAGCCGCGGGGGGGGCGGCATCAGGGGTAAGCAGAAGGTATATACTATGCTATATACCATTTTGCTCACCACACATGGACCAGAAGAAGGCGTTCTCGAATGGACGATCGGCGGCGGCCAGGCTGCCCGTGGAAGCCGGCATCAAGGCGGGCGATCGGATCAAGGTCACCGTGGTCGGCCCCGGAAAGGTGCTCATCGAGCGCGGTACCGAGCTGCCTGAATACGCGCATTTCATCGCGAAGCGGAGCAAGAGCGGCGGCAATGTCAGCGACGAGCTGGTAGCCCAGCTCCTGGAAGACGCCGGATTCTGATGCGAGCGCTGCTGGACGTGAACGCCCTCATCGCGCTGCTCGACGAGGAGCATATTCACCATGCCGAGACTCTCGCGTGGCTGAGCCTGGAGGAAAACCTGTCCCAAGGCTTCGCGACCTGTGCGATCACCCAGCTTGGACTGATCCGTGTCATGAGCAGCAAGGGCTACTTCAAGCCGGTCGCCACTTACGAGGCGGCGGCGCAACTCGAGCAGATGACGCGCAAGGGGCACCGTTACCTCGGAATCCCCACGCCGTGCGAGGGCGCCGTGAGATGGAAGGCCACCGCCAGCGCGCAATCGACGGATGCGGCGCTGCTATCGACCGCAGTCGCCCACGGTTGCCGCCTCGTCACCTTCGACACCGGGATCTCCCTGGGTTCTGTGAACGGGGCCAAGCGCGAACACCTGGTGGTGCTCGGGCGATCGGGCGATTAGCAAGGGCAGCGGATGCCCGAGATCGGGCGGCTCAGGGAATGATGGCGAGCGCGCTTGACGTATGTCACTTCAGAGGTTAATGTGACATACATGGAAAAGACTCAGGTTTACCTGCGCAAGGAAGAGCTTGCCGCGTTGCGCAAGGCCGCTGCGAGGTCGGGGCGCAGCGTCGCGGAAGTGGTCCGCGAGGCGATCCGAAAGGTGGTCTTGAGGCCGGAAGGCAGCGGCCCTGTCGCGATCTGGGACGGGGAACCAAAGCGCCCATCGATCGACCACGACAGCGTCCACGACGAAATCTGATGCGGCAGGGCGAAGCCGCCTTCGTCGATAGCGGGGCGTGGATCGCCCTCGCGCTCTCGCGTGATCCCCTGCATACGCGGGCGCGGGAGCAGTGGGACGCCCTGCGCGGAGCGGGGGCGAAACTTCATACCGCGGTCCCCGTCGTCATCGAAACATTCACCTTCCTCGAGCGCAATGCCAATCGGGATGTGGCGCTGGCATGGAAAGAATCGATCTACAAACCCGGCACCGTCAGGATCCTTCCTTGCGAGCTGCGCGATCTGGAGCAGTCCTGGGAATACTTCCGGCGCGCGGACCTGCGCAAGCTCTCAGCAGTCGATGCCACGAGTTTCACGATCATGAAGCGTGCGCGCATTCGGCTTGCGTACACCTTTGATCATCACTTTGCCGCGGTCGGATTCCGGCTGGTGACATGACGGCGACGGCGTCCAGTTGCCTATTGAGCAACCGTCCCATTGCCGATTGGCACCTGCTCAGATCGTGCAAGTGATCTCAACGCGGTGGCCATGCTTCCCGCGCTGGCGTGGTTCAACGCCACCGACCTACTGCTCGCCCACCTGCCGATGGCCTGGCTGGGATGGAAGGTCGCGGGAGCGCTGCACCGAAGCACCTGCCGCGTAAGCGAGGCGAGTCACCCGTCGAATACCGGGTCGGCGTGGCGTGCCAGCGGTGATTTCAGAAAGGCTGGCGCTCCAGAGTCTTGGTGACTGTGCGACCGAAGGCGGAGTAACGGAACTCGAGGCGTTCCTGGGTTGGAAATGTCAAAGAAGCGGAACCAACCTCGACGGGAACAACTTGGCGTGGGTCGTAAGCGGCAGTCGACGAAGGGCCGCGCATTACATAAATGGCGCCTGAATATCGCGGCCTGGATACGCCAGATACTTGAACGAAGTCCAGGTTCATATCCGGCATTACGAGCCAGGTGGGCGCGTTGGACGAGTCGTAGACGAACCATGTCGCAAAGACTTTCGAGTATTGCTGGTTGACCGCCAGGCCCCAGCCCGACTCCAAAGGATTCCACCAAAGATCAGCGAGACTCTCGCCGAGGACCGCGCCGGGAGGCCCAAAGAGCTGCCGAACTATTCGGTTCTCGGTGCGAACGCCGTCGGTGCCGATCGAAATGAAAGTCGCTTGACTATCATTGTCGAATCTCACTGTCGCCTCGCCTGCCGCTCTGACAACGACCCTGCTCGGATCGAATTCCGCATCCAAGGCAGGACCTTGAGTCGTATAGAGCGAACCTTTGAAAGTGACGGCGTCCGTCCAGGTTCCGCCTGAGATGAACTTCCAGGTCGGCTGGCCCGCAGCATCGTATGCGTAGGACACCACGAATGCCTGCCCGCTTGCGTGCTGTGTGATAGTCCAGCCACTGCCCGACTCGGCAGGGTTCCACCAGATGTCCGAACCTACCGCGAACGCTTGTTCCGATATCTCAAATCGTTTCACGGCAGCGGAGGTCAGCCCAAGGAGTGACCGGCCCGCCGCGCTCGCGACAAAGGTGGGCCGACCGGCTTGGGTCAAAAGCATTGCACCGCCACTGCTCGGGGCGATACGCGACCACGTTCTAGCGCGATCCCTGCTTTGGATGGCCTCCCCGTTTGACCCTATCGCTACGACCCGCCCGGCTTGGGTGGGATCGGCGATCACGTACCCAAAAAGGCCACCCATTTCCGGCGTATTCGTGGAAATCCAGCTAACCCCGCCGTCCTCGGTGACCAGGAGCTCCGTTCCGGATCCAGGCCTCATATAAAGGATGTTCGGGTCTCTGCGGTCGATGACCACTTGCCGTTCGTGAACACCTTGAATGGTTCGTATAAGGCGCCAGTTCGCGCCCTGATTGTCGCTGCGATAAACACCCTCGCTGGTCGCCGCGTAAACGACGCGGACGTCTGAAGGTGCGGGTATCAGCAAGACACCGTTAGCGGCGGCAAGCCCAGGGTGAATGTTTCGCCAAGTGCTTCCCGCGTCTGTCGAGACAAATGCCTTGATACCGCTGTAGGAACAAAGACCCGTAAAGCAGATGGTGGGGGCCATTTGAGTCGCGTACACGACCCCGACTTGCGCCGCGGGAGCGAGATTGCCCAGGATCTCTCCGGTGGACGCCACCAGTGCAGGCGAAACAAGTTGCCATGTGACCCCACGGTCAATGCTTCTATGCATGCGCGCGGGAGCCGGCTGTGGACTCCCCGCCAGAAACCCTCCCGATAACGCGTAGAACTCGCTTGAATTACTGGTCGATGGGAAGAATGTTTGGTGTTGATTCCCATCCACGGAAAACTCGCGCCAGGTCACGCCGGCATCGTCCGATCTTGCCGAGACGACGGGTCGATTGAAGCGATTCACAATCAGGACTGCGGGATGAGCCCCTCCGCCCGCGACCATCGATTGCGCGTCACCTATTGGCGTCGCCGCCCAGCCATATTGTTGAGCAAACAGCCCAGGGGACGCCGAGACGAATAGTGCAGCAGCCAGGAAAGAAGCTTTGAAATCCGCGCTGTCGGTTGCCATGGTTACCTCCTGTACAGCTTCAGCATCAAGCATG
>JBKJTM010000413.1:0-2703 GCA_046590805.1 Usitatibacter sp. | reverse complement strand
ATAGCGAGGAGCGCAGCCCGCGCAACCTGATATAGCGCACGATGGCGACCAGCTCCGCGCGGTCACGAAGCGTGGGCTCGCCCCCCGTCACCTGTACGTCGGTGCCGGGACCGTAGTGCGCGACGATCACCTTTATCTCCTCGGGAGACAATGTCTCGTGCATCTTCCTCATTGGAGCAGCATCGCATGAGCCATGACCGCGTGCCGCTGGACTTTCAACGCCTGAGCGTCGAACGGATGCGCGACCGGGCGGCGGAATTCCGTGACCAGATCGCCCGCCGCCGCACGGTGCGCGAATTCGCACCCGACCCGGTGCCGCGGGAGATCGTCGCGGCCTGCCTGGAGGCGGCCGGATGCGCCCCGAGCGGGGCGAATCAGCAGCCGTGGCGATTCGTGGCGATCTCGGACCCGGCGATCAAGAAGACGATCCGCGCGGGCGCGGAGGCGGAGGAGCGGGAGTTCTATGAGCACCGCGCCACCGACGAATGGCGCGAGGCGCTCGCTGCGCTCGGCACCGATGCGAGCAAGCCCTTCCTGGAGGCCGCGCCGTGGCTGATCGCGGTGTTCTACGAGGCTTACGGATATGCGCCCGATGGCGCGCGGCGCAAGCGCTTCTACCCCGTGGATTCCGTGGGCATCGCCACCGGATTCCTGATTGCCGCGCTGCATCACGCGGGGCTCGCCACACTCACCCACACGCCCAGTCCCATGGCTTTCCTGAACCCGATCCTGAACCGGCCCGGCAACGAGCGGCCATTCGTATTGCTGGTGACCGGGTATCCGGCAGCCGACGCCAGCGTTCCGGCGATCTCGCGCAAGCCCCTGCAAGAGATCGCGACTTTTCTCTGAAGGTTCGCTTGGGGGCGTCCATGCCGATAAGGACCGGACCCGGCCCCCCAACCTAACAATGAGCTCACGCGGATCGACTTCGCCATCACCAGGGCACGCTCGAGGCTGCTGGGCTAGAAGCGAAACCTCGTGAGTGATGTCGTGCTGCCATTGGGCAATGTCATGAGGGCAGTGTCCGGAGCGCTGAAGGTAATGGTGACGGGAGCCACGTTGGTGCTCAGGCGTGCATTGGGCTTCCAAGGGCCGGTGAGCGTCTGCCCATTGCCATAGCTCCACCAGTTGCCCGAGAAGCTCCGCCCGCCGGCCGACATTGCTTCCACGGTGAGGTACCACACCGCGTTGCCGGCCTCGTCGTACATGTAGCCCGCTATGTCGAGCGTGTTGCCCTGCCATTCCAGGAAGAATCCGCGCCCATCTTCGGCGGGGTTCCACCACCATCCGCTCTCCGGCATGTTCGCCGCGGGCCCGGTCGTCGCGCCGTTCTGCACGATGTTGAAGCGCTGGATGGGAATGGTGCCGCCAGGCCACGACATCAAGCCCTCGCTCGCTGAGTTGAAGCTCAGGGTGATGGGGCCTTCGTTGCGTTTGTCCGGAGGGCCGCGATAGGCGCCCCCGAGCGTCTGGCCGCCGCGGGCGCTCAGCAAGTCGCCGGTATAGAGGGAACCGTCGAGCGACACGGGCCCCGCGGACACATACCAGGTCGAACGCCCCGTGGTGTCGTAGAGGAAGGAGGCGAAGAAGAGGTTGTTGCCGCGCACTTCCACGGAGAAACCACGCCCGTCCTCTGCGGGATTCCACCACCAGCCGGTCTTGGGGGGCGACGGCTGGCATTTCACGCTGCCGGGCGCGCTCACCACGCTGCGATTGGTGCCCGAGGTGATCATGCCGCTGCCGCTGGAGCCGTAGCCCACGTAGAAGGTCGCGCCCCCGATGTTGATCGCCGGCACGCCATTGAGGATGCTCACCGCGGCGCCCTGCGATTGCAGCACGCCGGTGACGAAGGCCTGCATGCTCGCGGCGGTCACTGCGACCAGCTGCCCGGCCTGGTTCAGCTGCGCCAGCACGCAGGCGATCGACGTGTCCTTGCCGCCGTGCTTGGCCTTGAGGCCGTACGACCCCACCTTGCCATCCGCGCCCTTGACGACCGAGGCCGGCGCGTAGGCGAACACGAAAACGCTGCCTGTCGTACCCACATCCTGTGCCCGAAACTTCAACGTCGCGGTGGTATCGCCGCCGGCCTGCTGCGCAACCACCAGGAACACGGGGATGACCTCCGGCGGGATCACCTTGGTGACCGACGGATTCAGATCGAGGAACCAGTTGTTGCCCGCAAGCGTGCCCGCGCCATCTTCCCGCACCACGAGGACCGGAGTGTCGCGCGTGACCAACGTGCCATCGCCCACGCGGCCGTCGATGTTGTCGCCCCATGCGTACACCGTCCCATCGGACTTGAGGGCCAATGCCCCACGGCCGCCCCCGGAGATCGATGCAATGCTGCGCAGCACCGGTACGGGCACCGGGCTCGACTGGCTCAAACCCGAGCCATCGCCGAGCTGCGAGGCCCAGTTGGCACCCCAGGCGAGAACGCTGCCGTCGGACTTGACGGCGAATGAGAACGTAGCACTGGCGCCGAGGGCCTTGATGCCGGTAAGGCCCGGCACGCGCGCGGGGTTTGCGCGATCGTTATTGGTGCCGTCTCCCAGCTGGCCCGAATAGTTGAGCCCCCACGAGTACACCGTTCCGTCGCGAAGCAGCGCCAGCGAGTGCCCGCTGCCGGCTGCAACCGCCACGACATCCCCAAGCCCCGGCACCAGGACTGGCGAGTAATGATTTGTCCTCGAGGGGTCGCCCAAC
>JBKJTM010000412.1:0-9954 GCA_046590805.1 Usitatibacter sp. | reverse complement strand
GGTGCAATGGCTGCTCGACCACGCACCGGTGGACGAGCGCTGGTGCCTGGTCCACGCCACACATCTCGACCCGCAGGAAACGAAGGGCCTCGCCGCGAGCGGCGCGGTCGCCGGCCTCTGCCCGACCACCGAGGCCAACCTGGGCGACGGCATCTTCCCGGCGGCCGCATTTCTCAACGGAGCGAATCCGGGCCGCATCGGCATCGGCTCCGACAGCCACGCGTCGGTGAGCGTGGCGGAGGAGCTGCGGCTCCTCGAGTACGGACAACGGCTCATCCTCGGGAGGCGCGCGGCGCTCGCGAGCGACGAGACCCATTCTCCCGGGGAACGCCTGCACGTCGCGACGAGCAAGGGCGGCGCCCAGGCCCTCGGCATCGAGGCCGGCCGCATCGCTCCCGGTTGCCGCGCCGACCTGGTCGTCCTGGATAGCGAGCATCCGGCGCTGTGGAACAAAACGCCGGCGCAGGCGCTCGACGCCTGGATCTTCGCCGGCGACAACGCGTGCGTGCGCGACGTGATGGTCGGTGGCGAGTGGCGCGTCCGTGCGCGGCGCCATGCCGAGGAAGAGGATCTCGCGCGACGTTTCCGCAATGCCCAGGCGGCGCTGCTGGCATGAAGCTCGCGCACCTGAAGGCGGAGAACTACCGGCGGCAGGCGTGGAAGAACGGCGGCGGATTCACGACCGAGCTCGCGATGGAGCCGCTCTCCCCCGACCGGGGATTCCTGTGGCGCCTCAGCATCGCGGAAGTCGAGCAGTCGGGACCATTCTCCGACTTCGCCGGCTACGAGCGCACCATCATGCTGCTGTCGGGCGACGGGATGGAACTCGGCTTCGACCAGGCGCCCACCGTCCGCATCGATCGACGCGAGCAGCCCTTCGTGTTCGACGGCGGCTGGAAGACGCACTGCACGCTCATCGGAGGGCCGGTGAAGGACATGAACCTGATGGTCGATCGGGGGCGCGCGCGGGCAACGATGCGCGTGCTGGCGCTCCGGGCAGATCCCACGATGCTCATCGCCGCGCCGACCGCGCTCTACCACGTCCTGCGGGGCAAGGCGTCGTTCGGCATCCTCGGCCACGACGAGGTGGTTTCGCAAGGCGAGCTGCTGAGGATCGACGCCGCCGGGGGCTTCCCCATCCCCGCGAACGCGGCCGAAGCCGGCACCGCCCTGGTCGAGATAGGAATCTCCCGATAAATGGACTCCGACACCAATTTTTTATTCCGGGCGGGGACGGCACCGCTGCTGGTGAGCATGCCGCACGTCGGCACGGAAGTGCCGGTGTGCATGCGCGGGCGGCTCTCGGCGGCGTGCGCGCCGCTGGGAGACACCGACTGGCACCTGCCGCGGCTCTACGACTTCGTGCGGGAGCTGGGCGCCTCCACGCTTGCCGCGCGCTATACGCGCTTCGCGGTGGATCTGAACCGCCCGCCCGACGACACGCCGCTCTACTCTACTGCGACCACGGGCCTGCACCCTGACATCCTCTTCGATGGCACGCCCGCCTTCGAGCAAGGCCGGGGGCTGACGGCCGACGAGTGCGCCCGATTCCTCGCCGAGCTGTGGCATCCGTACCACCAGCGCATCGCCTCCGAGCTCGCGCGCCTCAAGGCGCAGCACGGCTACGCCCTCCTCTTCGATGCGCACTCGATCGCCGGCGAGGTGCCGCGGCTCTTCGAGGGAAGGCTGCCCGATTTCAACCTCGGCACCGCCGATGGGAAGAGCGCCGATGCGGAGCTGGCCGCTCGCCTGGGCGCGATCCTGTCGCAAGCGAAGGGGTACGCCGCGGCGATCAACGGCCGCTTCAAGGGCGGCTACATCACGCGGCACTACGGCGACCCCGGCAACGGCATCCACGCGGTGCAGCTGGAGCTCGCGCAGCGCACCTACATGCGCGAGCAGGCGCCGTACGACTACCTGCCGGAGGTTGCCGAGAGGGTGCGTCCGGTGCTCAGAGGGTTCGTGGCTGCAATGGTGGAGTGGGGCCGGGAGAGATACGGCTGAATGAACCGTCGTGGTGCGCGCACGCCCTTTACAGGTAGGCCCAGGGACGGCGGGCGCGGTCGCGCTCGCGGAAGATGTCGATCTCGGCGCAGCGAGCGAGCGTAAGCGCCACTTCGTCCAGGCCCTCGAGCAGCATCTGGCGCAACGTCGCCGGCGCGCTGAAGCGGTAGCTCCGCCCGCTCGGCGAGCGAACCTCCTGCGCCTCGAGGTCCACGGTCACCTTCCCCTCGCCGTCCGACGCCGCCACCTCCGCCACGATCTCCTGCACCGCCTCGATCGGCAGTTCCACCGGCACGATGCCGTTGCGATAGCAGTTATTGAAGAAGATGCCGCCGAAGGATGGCGCGATCACGGCGCGGAAACCGAACTCGCGCAGCGCCTTGGGCGCGCGCTCGCGCGAGGAGCCGCAGCCGAAGTTGCGGTCGGCGAGCAGCACCTGCGCCTTGTCGTAGGGCGGCTGGTTGAGGATGAAGTCCGGATTCGGCTTGCCGTCGGGGAGAAACCGCCAGCCGTTGAAGAGGTTCGCGCCGTACCCCTTGGCGTCGGTGCCGCCGAGGAAGAGCGCCGGGATGATCTGGTCGGTATCGATGTTGATGCGCATCAGCGGGGCGGCGATGCCGGTGACGGTGCGGAGGGCTTCCATATCAGGAAACCGGGGACGGACCCTGAACCAGGAAAGGGCGAGAAGCAGGGTCCGTCCCCACGCGTGCGTCGGCGATGCAGCCCGCGATTGCGGAGGCGGCGACGGTAGCGGGGCTGGCGAGGTGGGTGCGCGTCTTCGGCCCCTGGCGGCCCTCGAAATTGCGGTTGGTGGTGCTCACCACGCGCAGGTTGGCGAAGCGGTCGTCGCCGATGTGGCCGCAGAAGCCGCAGGCCGACTCGTGCCACTCGAAGCCGGCCTCCTTGAAGATGCGATCCAGCCCCTCGGCCTCGGCCGCACGCTTGACCGGCGTGGATCCGGGGACGCATACCGCCGTCACGCCCGCCTTCACCTTGCGGCCCTTGAGCACGCTCGCCGCCACGCGCAAATCCGAAAGGCGCGCATTGGTGCAGGAGCCGATGTACGCGATGTCGATGGGCAGCCCGGCGAGCGGCGTTCCCGGCTGGAGCTGCATGTATCCGAGGGCCCTCTGCGCCGACGCATCGCAGGGCGAAGGCACCACGCCGTCGATCGACGTCACGTGTTGCGGACTCGTGCCCCAGGTGACCTGCGGCTGCAACGAGGAGCAATCGATCGAGACCTCGTTGTCGAAGCGCGCGTCCGCGTCGCTGGGGAGCGTTTTCCAATGGCGCACGGCCGCGTCCCACGCCGCGCCCCTGGGCGAGAATTCCCGCCCGGCGAGAAACTCGATGGTGGTGTCGTCGGGCGGCACGAAGCCGTACTTGCACGAGAACTCGATCGACATGTTGCACAGCGTGAGGCGGCCCTCGACCGGCAGCGCGCGCACCGCGGAGCCCGAGAACTCCGCCGCATAACCGATGCCGCCCTGCGCGCCGATCTGCCCGATGAGGGCGAGGATCATGTCCTTGGCGTAGACGCCATCGTTCAATCGCCCGGTGAAATCGACCCGCATCGTCTTCGGCCGCGACTGCGCGAGCGCCTGGGTCGCGAGCACGTGCTCGGCTTCCGACGCGCCGATGCCCCACGCGAGCGCGCCCACGCCGCCCACGGTGCTGGTGTGGCTGTCGCAGCAGACGAGAGTCGCGCCCGGAAACGCAATGCCCATCTCCGGCGCCACGACGTGCGCGATGCCCTGGCGCGGATCGTCGTAGTCGATGAAGTGGAAGCCCCAGTCGCGCGAGGCCTTGCGCGTGGTCTCGATCATGATCGGGCCGCTCTTCGACACCGAATCGTTCGGTCCGCGGCCGGGTTTGGTGGAGATCAGGTGCTCGATCACGGTGAACACCTGGCCGCGGCTCATGGGCTGGCGGCCCGCTTCCGCGAGCGCCCGCACCGCCTGGCTGCCGGAGAGCTCGTGGAGTACCAGGCGGTCGATCTGCAGCAGGTCGGCGTCGTCGCCGAGTCTCGCGATGACGTGCTCGGACCAGACTTTGTCGAAGAACGTGATTGGACCCCGGCCTTCGCCGGGGTGACGCTCGTCGCCCCGGTGAAGGCGGGGGTGACGCTCGTCGCCCCGGCGAAGGCCGGGGCCCAATTCCTTACTCATGCGTATTTCTTCTCCAGCGCCTGGTACTTCGCGGCGTCGAGCACCTTCTGCCGCTCGGCGAACATCATCAGCTTGTCCTCGATGCCCGCGATCGAGCCCTTCTCGTTCAGGTGGCGCAGGACTTCCTGCATCGCGAGCAGCGAGGCCTGCAACGCGGCGTTGGCGTAGCAGATCACCGAATACCCGGCCGCGGCGAGCTCCTCGCGCGGCAGGAGCGGCGTCTTGCCGCCGATCACCATGTTGCAGAGGTGGATGCCGGGAACCTCGCGCGGGATGGCGAGCAGCTCTTCCTTCGTGAGCGGCGCCTCGATGAAGAGGAAATCCGCACCGGCCTCCTGGTACGCGCGCGCGCGGTCGAGCGCGGCCTCGAAGCCCTCCACCGCGCGCGCATCGGTGCGCGCGAGGATCATGAGATCGGGATCCTCGCGGGCATCCACGGCCGCCTTGAGCTTCGCGACCATCTCCGCCTTCGGGATCACGTCCTTGCCCTCGAAGTGCCCGCAGCGCTTGGGATAGGTCTGGTCCTCGAGCATGATGGCGTTGGCGCCCGCGCGCTCGAGCAGCCTCACGGTGCGGCGCGTGTTGATGGCATTGCCGAAGCCCGTGTCTGCATCGGCGAGTATCGGAATGCTCACCGCCTCCCGCACCGCGGCCACGTGCGCCGCAAGCTCGGTCACCGAGACGAGGCCGATGTCCGGGACGCCGAGATAGGTGTTGGCGACCGCGGCGCCGCTCACCATCATCATCTTGTGGCCGGCCGCTTCGATCACCCGGGCGGCAAGGGCATTCGCGGCGCCCGGCATGATGTGGCCCGCGCCCGGTTGGAGCAACTCGCGCATCTTCATTCGATCTTCACCTTCGCCTTTTCGGCCACGCGCTTCCAGCGCTCGATGTCCGCGCGCACGATCTCCATCATCTGCTCGGGCGTGCCGCCCACCGCGGTGGTGCCCTCGGCGGCGAACTTGTCGGTCACCCCCTTGTCCTGCAGGACCGCGTTCAGCTCGCGATTGAGGAGTGCCACGACGTCCGCCGGGATGCCCTTCGGCCCCGCCACGGCCTTCCAGTCGACGACGTTGTAGTCCTTGAATCCCTGCTCCTCGAACGTGGCCACGTCGGGCAAGGTCGGCATGCGCTGTATGCCGGCGATGCCGATCGCGCGCACCTTGCCGCCCTTGATGTGGGGCGTCGCGAAGGTGGCGCTGGTGAGCATCATGTCCACCTGCCCGCCGAGCACGTCGGTGAACGCCTGCGACGAGCCCTTGTACGGCACGTGCACCAGGCGGATGCCCATGATGTACGCGAGCTCCTCGGTGCCGAGGTGGGCAATGGAGCCCACGCCCGCGGAGCCGTGGGTCAGCCTGTCGGGCGAGCGCCTGGCCGCCTCGAACAGGTCCTTCGCATTCTTCAGCGGCGAAGCGGCGTTGACGATCATGACGACCGGATCGCGCGACACCATGACGATCGGCTGCAGGTCGCCGATCGGGTCGTAGGGCACCTTGCTCACGGCTGCCTGAATGGGATAGCTGCTCGACATGTTGAGGAGCGTATAGCCGTCGGGGGGCGACTTGAGCACGTAGTCGGAGCCGATGTTGCCCCCGGCGCCGACGCGGTTCTCGACCACCACGGGATTGTTGAGGCGCTCCTGCAGCCGCGTCGCGAGCATGCGGGCGACCACGTCGCCGCCGCCGCCGGCCGCGAACGGCACCACGAAGCGGATCGGCTTCGCGGGGTATTTCTGCTGCGCTCGCAGGGTCGGGATCGAGGCGGCCATTCCCAGTGCGGTCGCGGTGAACATGAAGCTTCGCCGGCTCATGCGATTCCTCCTCTGAACCCGGGGACAGACTCCTTTTCCGCGAAAAAGAGTCTGTCCCCGCTCTAGCCAGTATGCCGCAGCCCCGCCTAGCGTCCGTCGCGCGCCGGGATGAAGACGCCGTTCACCGCGACGTGCAGGCTCTTGGCCGCCGCATCGATGCCCAGGCCGTACGCGGCGCGCATCTCGCGCGCGAGCTGCGCCTTCTGCCCGCGCACCGCCGCGAGGATCTCGGCGCGCATCTCCTCGCGGAAGCGCAGCTCGTCGACCATCACCATCGCCTTGTCCACCGTCACCCAGGCGACGGCGCCGGTGACGAGCCCGCACAGGATCGCGAGCGGGCCGCCCGGGGCGCACACCGTGGCGGCGACGCCCGCGGAGGCCACGGTCGAGGCCACGCGCTTGCCCGCCACCCGCCCGGCAAGGCGCGCCGCCGCGACCTGCGAGACACGCCGCGCGGCGAGGCGAGTGGTGGCCGCGCCGACCACGAAGCCGCTGCCGATGGAGACCGAGGCATGCATCACGTCGCGCTCGAAGCCGGGCAGCTTCGGCAGGTCGAGAGTCTGGCGCCAGCAGGGCTGCGATGCGGCTTGCGTGCGCAAGCGCGTACCGAGCTGCGCGGTGAGCGCGGTGAGCTGCGGCGCGGCCTGCGCGGCGATGCGCTGGTTGGCTTCGGTGAGGGCCTCGGCGGTTCGCGTCGCGAGGAAGAGCCGTTCCTCCAGCTCGTTGGTGGAACGCGCAAACAGTTGCGCGGCGATGCGCTGGTACTCGCCGGCCACCGAGAAGTACCAGTCGAGGTAGCCGTCCACGCCGCGCTCGACGCGCGCGAACAACGGGTCGAGCTCCTGGTCGACGCGCCTCGCCATGTGCTCGCGATCCGCCGCCGCAGCGACCGCGATGCGTGCGTCGATGGCCTTGCGTTCCGCGGCGATGGTGGAATCGGCGATGCGGCAGGGATCGAGGCGATGGACCAGCGCCTGTGCGACGGGCTTCACGCGCGCGGGATCGAAGTCGCGCAGCGCCCACGTTCCGAGCAGGAGCGCGGCGGCGATCGCGGCGATCGACGCCGGCGTGATCCCGTCCGAAGGCTTGTCGGCCAGGGCGAAAGCACCCAGCAGGTAACGGGTGTAGGCGAAGGAGACCGCGCCCGCCTGCAACAGGAACACCAGCCAGGCAACGAGCTTCAGCCCCGCGCTCGGCAGTCCGGGGATCAGCACCTCCGCGGCGTGCCAGTTGAGGCGATCGACCGCGTTGAGCGAGCCCACCACCATGCCCGCGAGCGGACAGGCGGCGCCGCCGTACTCGGCGTAGGCGCGGCTTGCGACCGCATTCCAATCCAGCGCGCGCGTGTCGGGCGCGCCCACGAGGAAGTAGTCGATGACGAAGAAGCTGATCGCGAGGAACGCCACGTTGGCGACCAGCAGCACCCAGCGGCGCGCCAGCAGGCCGACATACTCGGCGCGCACGTCGGCCTGCAGCAGCCTGCGGGCCGCGCGCTCGAAGAGCGCCAGCAGGACCACGTCGGTTGCCAGCAACCCGATGTGCCAGGCGTGCAGCAGCGGAGCGATCGCGAGCAACACCACGGCCCAGAAGAACGCGGAGAACGCCTGGGCGATGCTGGTGAGACGCCCGCGCCACAACCAGCGGCGGATACGGCTCGCCACGATGGTTGCCGCGCCGAGCGCGAGCCGATGCTGGAAGAGCGCGTATTCCCGTTGTCCTACCCACATCGGCCAGGCGATTGCGGCGGCCATCAGGACGACAGCCCAGCACGGGGCGGCCGCCAGCAGCCGCGAAAACGCGAACAGCGCCGCGGCGGCGACGGCCATGGCGAGGAGGGGGGCGAGGGGCATGGATGAATTATCCGCGCTCAAAACGAAAGGGGCGCCGAAGCGCCCCGTTTCCTGCAGCGACCGGATCGACGACTAGTCCTTCATGCTGTCCGGAACCTTGCCGCCATTCTCCGCCAGCTTCTTCATCACCGCCTTGTGCAGCGCGATGTTCTGCTCGGCGCTGCCGTGGGCGCCGGCGTTCACGCCCAGCTCCTGGGCGAGCTCCTTGCGCTCATCGAGGCTGGAATCGAGGTCGAGGAGCTTCAGCAGGTCCACGATCGACTCGCGGTAGTTGCCGCCGCCGCCCTTCTTCGAGGCCATCTCCTTCAGGATCGCGTCGACGTCGACGTTCTGCAGCGGACGCTGGCCGGCGCTCAGCTGGCCGGCCTGGCCGGGCTGGTATTGCTGCTGCTGGGGGGGCTGCGTAGTGGGGTTGACGCCCGGGGTGGCGTGGCCACGGAGCTTGTCCATGATGCGGCTGAAGATTCCCATTGCGGTTCCTTTGTCTGGATTGGCGTTCCTCCACTTTCCCCCGCGAGGACAAAAAAAGATGCAGGACACGTCCTACGCGCCTAACGCCGTAAAATGGTTGATGCCCAAGACATCCCCAGAGCCCCGCCAGAACGAAGGCTTCGCCGCCCTCGGCCTCGACGAGCGCATCGTCGCCGCCCTGACCGCCCTCGGCTACGAGGAGCCCACCCCGATCCAGAGCCAGACGATCCCGCCGCTCATCGCCGGCCAGGACCTTCTCGGCCAGGCCGCCACTGGAACCGGCAAGACCGCCGCCTTCGCGCTCCCGATCCTGCAGCGCTTCGTGAACGAGGGCCGCACCGAAGGGCCGCTCGCGCTCATCCTGGTGCCGACGCGCGAGCTCGCGATGCAGGTCGCCGAAGCCGTTCACCGCTACGGCAAGGCGCTCGGCGTGCGCGTGCTGCCGATCTACGGCGGGCAGCCCATCGGCCGCCAGCTGCATGCGATGCGCGCGGGCGTGGACGTGGTGATCGCGACGCCGGGACGCGCCATGGACCACATGCGCCGCGGCAGCCTCGCGCTCGGCGGCTTGCGCGTGGTGGTGCTCGGCGCGGCCGACGAGATGCTCGACATGGGCTTCGCCGAGGACATCGAGGCGGTGCTGAAGGACACGCCCGCGACCCGGCAGACGGTGCTCTTCTCGGCCACGATGCCGGCGCGCATCGAGGCGATCGCCAAGCGCAACCAGAAGAACCCGGTGCGCATCACCATCGCCAAGCCGGCCACCAAGGCGGGCGAGGCGCCGAAGGTGCGCCAGCAGGCCTATCTCCTTCCCCGCAGCGGCAAGATGGCGGCGCTCGGACGCATCCTCGATCTCGAGGCGCCCGCCGCGGCCCTCGTCTTCTGCCGCACGCGCACCGAGGTGGACGAGTTGACCGAGACGCTGAACGCCCGCGGCTACCAGTCGGAGGCGCTGCACGGCGGCATGACGCAGGAGCAGCGCGACAAGGTGATGAAGCGGCTGCGCTCGGGCGCTGCCGAGCTGCTGGTCGCCACCGACGTGGCCGCCCGCGGGCTCGACATCGATCGCCTCACCCACGTCATCAACTACGACCTGCCGAACGCCCCCGAGGCGTATGTGCATCGCATCGGCCGCGTGGGACGCGCCGGGCGCGAGGGCGTGGCGATCACGCTGGTCGAGCCGCGCGAGCATTTCCAGCTGCGCAACATCGAGCGGATCACCAAGCACAAGATCGAGATCGCGCAGGTCCCCACGGTGGCAGACCTGAGGGCACGGCGCCTGGAGGTGACGCAGGCCTCATTGCGGGAAGCCCTCGCGAGCGACGATAACGAGCACTACCGCGTGGTGGTCGATGCGCTGTCGAGCGAGTTCGACGCGATGCAGATCGCGATGGCGGCAGTGCGGATGTACCACCTGGCAACGGTGGGGGACTCTGCCGAGGAAGAGATTGGGTCCCGGGCCAACGCCGCGACTGCGGCGCCCGGGACGACGGGGCGCGCCGCAACCGGGACGACGGGGCGCGCGGCGCCCGGGACAACGCAGGCGGCGCCCGGGACGACGCAGGCGGCGCACGGGACGACGCAGGCGGCGCACGGGACGACGCAGGCGGCGCACGGGACGACGCAGGCGGCGCACGGGACGACGCAG
>JBKJTM010000400.1:0-3315 GCA_046590805.1 Usitatibacter sp. | reverse complement strand
CGAGGTCATGGCGGCGCTTGCCCAGGCCAAACGGGACGGCATCGCCGGCGTCAACGTGCTGGGGTCTCTCTTGCTGTTCCAGCAGACCGCCCAGATCATTGCGAGTGCTTCAGAGCTCGCGCTTCCTGTGATGTACGTGCTGTCGGCCCAGGTCGACGAAGGCGGCCTGATCTCTTATGGGCCTGATACACCAGACGTTTACAAGCAATTCGCTGAAACCATCCTCAAGGCATCCTTGGTCGGCCGCGCACAGGAGATTCCTTTCGTGCAGCCGAATCGCTTCAAGCTGGCGATCAACTTGAAGACCGCGCGCGCCCTCAACCTGTCCGTCCCACAATCTCTGCTCCTGCGCGCAGACTCGCTGGTCCAGTGAGTGATACGTCGTCGGGACGACGCTTGATGAACCAACCTGAGCCCGGCAGGCGCCACTTCCTCAGTGCTGTTGCATTGCTCACTGCCGGCACCTCGCCCGCCGTCCGCTCCCAGCCTGCCGCCCGAGTCCGGCGCTTGGGTTACATGGGGAACCTTTCGCCGAAGACAACAGAGAGTCGCGCCGTCATCGCCGCGTTCGTCTCGGAGCTGAACAATCTCGGTTGGACGCAAGGTTCCAATCTCGCTATCCAGTTCCGTTTCGCGGACGGCGCCGTCGCGAACTTTCGCCCGATGCTCCGCGAGTTGATCGACTCTCGGGTGGACTTGATCGCGGCGATGACGACTGCGGCAGCGCAGGTCGCGAAGAGCGTCACGTCCTCGATTCCGATCGTGTTCGTGGCTGCCGAGCCTGTGGAATACGGATTGGTTGCAACGCTCGGTCACCCTGGTGGGAACCTCACCGGCATGGCACTGGCGATCGACGAACTCCTCGGCAAGCGCATGCACTTGCTCAAGAACGCCGTACGCGGGATCACCCGCATCGGGTACCTCGGCATGGGCGAAACCAAGAGCGTTGCCGTTGCTCGTGCGGCGGCGAGAGCGCTGGATTGCGTTCTCGTTCCGGTCGACATCACGAGCCCCGAAGACTTTGCAAGCATCAGCACTACCGGACCGGACGTAGATGCCTGGCTGATCGACGAGTACCCGATGTTTACCGCTCACCGAGCCAAGATCATCGACCTGATGGCACTGCAACGCAAACCGGCCATGTATTCCTCCACGGCGTGGGTGCGCGAAGGCGGACTCCTTGCGTACTCCGAAGACTCGATGGACGTGTGGCGCCGGGCCGCCAGGTATGTCGACCGGATCCTGCGAGGAGCGGAGCCGGCCAACATGCCGGTCGAGCAGGCTTCGCGGTTCTCTTTCGCCGTCAATATGAAGTTGGCGCGTTCGATGGCTCTGACGATCAACAACGAATTGCTGCTGCAAGCTGATGTGGTCATTCGATAGTGGGATCGGGTCGATCACGCCTGGATCGTGGCGCTCACCCACTGCAGATACAGCTCGCCGGCCCGCAAGGTCTGCTGGCCCGGCCGCCCGTCGCCGATCGCCCGCCCATCGACCTTCGTCACCGGCGTCACGCCCCCCAACGTTCCCGTCACGAACGCCTCGTCCGCCGAGTACACCTGCGCCAGCGTGAAGTCGCACTCGCGCGCGACCCCGCCGGCCGCGGTCCACGCCTCGATCACGTTGCGTTGCGTGATCCCCTTGAACGAATACGCCCCTGTCGACGTCCACAGCTCGCCCTTCCTCACGATCAAGAAGTTGGTCGAGTTGCAGCTCGCGACGAAGCCGCGCGGGTCGAGCATCAGTGCTTCGTCGGCGCCGGCGTGGATGGCCTGGATCAGCGCCTGGATCAGGTTCAGGCGGCTGTGCGAGTTGAGGCGCAGGTCGAAGACGTCGGGGCCGCTGGTGCGGAAGGTCGACGTGAAGAGCGTCAGGCCCTTCTCCTTCGACTCCGGCTTCGGCGTCTTGAACTCGGCGACGATGACGACGGTCGCCTTGCCGACGACGAAGCGCGGATCCTGGTTCGGGGTGCGCTTGAGGCCGCGCGTGACCATCAGGCGGACGTGGGCGCCGTCGGTCATCGCATTCTTCGCCAGCGTGTCGAGCAGCGCCTGCGTCAGCTCCGAGCGGGTGAGACCGATGTCGATCGCGATCGAGGTCGCGCCTTCGTAGAGGCGGTCGAGGTGCGCCTCGAGGCTGATGATGCGACCCTGCACCAGTCGCAGCCCTTCCCAGATGCCGTCGCCCAGCACGAAGCCGCTGTCGAAGATCGAGACGCGGGCCTCGTCGCGCGGCACGAAATCGCCGTTGACGTAGACCAGCACCTTGTCGTTGCGCGGGTCGGCAACGTAGCCCTGGGCGCTGTCGCCCTGGGTGAGGGGATTCGAAGGATTCATGGCATGGTTCGAGGAAGGTGATGGCCGGTCTCGCGACGGCTCCTAGAAGTTGAATTCGCGGTGGCGTTGCAGGAAGGCCTGAGTGCGGGGCTGGGTCGGGTGCTTCAGCACCTCGTCGGGCGAGCCCTGCTCGTGGATCACGCCGTCGGCGATGAAGAGCACGCGGCTCGCGAAGTGGTAGGCGAAGCCGATTTCGTGCGTCACCAGCAGCATCGTGCGGCCTTCCTCGGCGAGCGAGCGGATCACGCGCAACACCTCGCCCACCAGCTCGGGATCGAGCGCGGAGGTGGGTTCGTCGAACAGCAGCACCTCGGGGTCCATCGCGAGCGCCCGGGCGATGGCAACGCGCTGCTTCTGGCCGCCCGACAGGCGCGCCGGATAGGCCGTGGATTTGTCGCCCAGGCCGACGCGGGCGAGCTCGGCCTCGGCACGGGCCCGCGCATCGGCCTCGCGCAGGCCGCGCACGGTGCGCAGTCCTTCCATCACGTTGCCGAGCGCCGTCATGTGCGGAAACAGATTGAACTGCTGGAACACCATCCCGACGCGCTGGCGCACGCGCGTCAGTTCGGCATCGGCGTAGAAGCGCGGGTCGCTCGGGCCCGAGGCCGCGCGGCCGATCGCCTGGCCGCCGAGTTCGACCGTGCCGGCGCTCGGCAGCTCCATGAAGTTGAGGCAGCGCAGCAGCGTGCTCTTGCCGGATCCCGAGGCGCCGAGGATGGCGATGCGGTCGCCCGGCATCACGTCGAGGTCGATGCCGCGCAGCACGGCGTGGCTGCCGAAGCGCTTCTCCAGCGCGCGCACGCGCAGCAGCGGCGAGGGTGTGGTCATGATCAGGCGTCCGACCGGCTGAACCGGCGCTCCAGCGCGTAGGTGGCCTGCACCAGCGGGAACAGGAAGAGGAAGAAGACCACCGCGATCACGGTGTAGGTCTCGATCGGGTTGAAGTTCAGCGAGGCGAGGAGCTTGCCCTGCTGCAGCA
>JBKJTM010000396.1:0-7212 GCA_046590805.1 Usitatibacter sp. | reverse complement strand
GCCAACGTGGACTTCGTGATCTTCCCGCCCCGCTGGCGACACCGCGCGTGTCGGAGGGAGAAGTCAGGACGGTGAAAATAGACGGGTCCGGATGGTCGAAGCTCACCGTGTTGATGGTGTTGAAACGCGCGAGATCGTACTTGTACGGATAGTAGTTACCGTGCCAGGCGACCACGTCGAAGGGCGAGTGCGGCACGCGCGCGGACCACAGGCCACCGTCCATCTTCGCGATCACTTCCACGGGCAGGTCGCCGTCCTCGAACGCGGCCACCGGCGCCAGGAAATCGCGCGGCTGGGCCAGGCCGTTGGATCCGATGGGCCCGAGCTCCGGCAAGCGGAAGGGGGCGCCGTAGTTCTCGCACACGTAGCCGCGCGCGGTGCCTGACTGCGGGTTCGCCGCAAAGCGCACGCCGCGCGGGACCACCGCCATCTCGCCAGGCGCCACGGACAACAGGCCCAGCTCGGTACGAAGCAGGAGCACACCATCCTGCGGCACCACCAGCAGCTCGCCATCGGCGTCGTAGAACACGCGGCTCGCCATCGGGCGGTCGGCGACGTACGCGTGCGCGGCCATGCCCACGTGCAGGCTCGCGTTGCCGGCCGTCGCATAGGTGCGCAGGCCGTCGACGAAATCCTGGCCAGCAGCCGTGGCCGCGGGCGGCGACCAGCGCAGACGGTTGGGCGGCGCCTCGGCCTCGCCGCACGGCGCGGTGCGCAGCAGGCCATCCCCACGTCGCGTGAACGGCTCATGCATCGCCGCGGGCCGCAGGCGATACAGCCAGGAGCGCAGGTTCTCCCCGCGCGGAGCGGTGAACGAAGACCCGGAAAGCTGCTCGGCGTAAAGCCCGAAAGGCACGCGCTGCGGTGAGTTCTGGCCGACAGGCAGCGCCCCTTCCACCGCCTCGGATTCGTGGTGCGAGCCGAAGCCGGAGAGATATTTCAGTAGCATGCGATGCGAATGGTCGTTCATGGCTGAAGAGCTCCCTCCCCCTTGGGGGAGGGTCAAATCACCCCCCGTGCGATCTGGTCGGCCTCGATCGATTCGAACAGCGCCCTGAAATTCCCCTCCCCAAACCCGTCGTTGCCCTTCCTCTGGATGATCTCGAAGAAGATCGGCCCGATAACGGTCTCGGTGAAGATCTGCAGCAGCTTGTCCTCGTGGTGGTCCTTGTCCACGCCCTCGCCGTCGAGGAGGATCCTGTTCCTCTTCATGCGCGCCATGTCCTCGCCGTGGTCCTTGACGCGCTCGTCGACGCGGTCGTAGTAGGTGTCGGGCGTGTCGAGGAAGCGCACTTCCTGGCCGCGCAGCGCTTCCACCGTCCCGAAGATGTCCTCGGAGGCGAGCGCGATGTGCTGGATGCCCTCGCCGTGGTACGCGTCGAGGTACTCCTGGATCTGGCTCTTGGTGTCCGACGGCTCGTTGATCGGGATGCGGATCTTGCCGCACGGGCTGGTGAGCGCGCGCGAGGTGAGGCCGGTTTTCTTGCCCTGGATGTCGAAGTAGCGGATCTCGCGGAAGTTGAAGAGCTTCTCGTAGAACTGCGCCCATACGTCCATGCGCCCGGCGTAGACGTTGTGGGTGAGGTGGTCGATCTCGGTGAGCCCCGCGCCGTGCGGATGCTGCGGCGCGCCCTCGATCGGCACGAAGTCCACGTCGTAGATCGAGAGCGTACCGTTGTTGCCGGGGTAGCGGTCGATGAGGTAGATGAGGCTGCCGCCGATGCCCTGGATCGCGGGAATGTTGAGCTCCATCGGCCCCACCTTGCCGGGGATCGGCTTGGCGCCGAGCTCGATCGCCCTCTGGTAGGCCTTGGCCGCGTCCTTGACCCGCATCGCGAAGGCGCAGGCCGAGGGCCCGTGCACGCGCGCGAACGACTGCGCGAAGCTGTCCGCCTCGCGATTCACGATGAAGTTGACCCGCCCCTGCCGGTAGAGGATCACGTCCTTGGAGCGGTGGCGCGCGACGGCGGTAAAGCCCATCTGCTCGAAGAGAGCGCCCAACTGCTCGGGATCCGGGGCGGTGTACTCGACGAACTCAAAGCCGTCCGTACCCATCGGGTTGACAACGGCAGCCGTGGTTTCCATCTCGTCCTCCGATTTGCCTGATTTTTCGACGATTTTACGCCCGGAAGGTGCCCCGAAAATTGGTGTCGGAGTCGATTTAATAATTGGTGTCGGAGTCATTTTTTCAGGCGAATTCGATTACCACCCGGCGTGAGCGGGCGCTCTTCTTCTCGATCTTCGCCACCCGGATCGCGCCGATCTCGCGCGTGTTGGCGACATGGGTGCCGCCGCAGGGCTGCAGGTCCACGCCGTCGATCTTCAGCAGCCGGATGCGCCCCACGCCGCGCGGCGGGCTCACCGACATCGTGCGCACCAGCTCGGGCTGGGCATCGAGCTCCTCGTCCGTAATCCACACCGTGCTCACCGCGTGCTCCCCTGCAACCAGCCTCGCCAGCTCCCGCTCGAGTTGCTCGCGGTCGAGCGGCTCGGTCATGTCGAAGTCCAGCCGGGCATAGTCGGCAGTGATCGAGCAGCCGTTGGTCTGGTGCGGAACGATGGCGCAGAGGAGGTGGGTCGCCGTATGGAAGCGCATGTGGCGATGGCGCCGCTCCCAGTCGATGCGGGCGGTCAAGCGCGCGCCCGGCCGCAGCCCGGCCAGCGACGCCTCCTGCCCCGCCGCGGGGACGTGGACCACCTCGGCGCCCTCGCCTTTAATTGACTCCGACACCAATATTCGGGCCCCGGCCTCCAGCTCCAGCCAGCCGCTGTCGCCGGCCTGGCCGCCGCCGCGGGGATAGAACACCGTCCGGTCCAAGACCACGCCACGGGCATCGACGGCGGTCAAGGTGGCGGGGGTCTCGCGCAGGTACGCGTCATCGCGGTAGACGGCCTCGGTCATGCCTGATTTTCCGTCATAATCCGGCAGCCGCGCCACACCAATTTCCCTGGGAGATACACCATGACATCCTCCTCCGTCATTCGCGCCCTATTGCTCGCCGCAGCCCTCGCCGCGGCACCCCTCCACGCCAAGACGCTGCGCTGGTCCAGCCAGGGGGACATCCTCACCATGGACCCGCACGCCCAGAACGAGGGGCTCAACAACACCGCGGCCGACCACGTCTACGAGCCTTTGGTCAACCGCGGCAAGGACCTCAAGGTCGAGCCCTGCCTCGCCGTGTCGTGGCAGGCGGTCAACCCGACCACGATGCGCTTCAAGCTGCGCCCGAACGTGCGCTTCCATGACGGCGCGCCTTTCACCGCCGACGACGTCGTGTTCTCCATCGAGCGAGCGCTCGCGCCGACCTCCAATTTCAAGGCCTATCTGCAGGGCGTGACCGGCGCGAGGAAGGTCGACGACTCGACCATAGATCGTCAGCAGCGGTCCCAACCCGGTGCTCCTCGCGCAGCTCACCGAAGTGCGCATGATGAGCCGCGCCTGGGCCGCCAAGCACAACGTGCAGAAGCCGCAGGACTTCGTGAACAAGGAGGAGACCTTCGCCGCGAGGAACGCCAACGGCACCGGCCCCTACATCCTCAGAAGCCGCGACCCGGACGTGAAGACCGTGATGGTCCTCAATTCCAACTGGTGGGGAAAGCGTGATGGCAACGTGAACGAGATCGTCTACCAGCCGATCAAGCAGGGCGCCACGCGCCTGGCGGCCCTCCTCTCCGGCGAGATCGACTTCGTGCTCGACCCCGACGTGCAGGACATCCCGCGCTTGAAGCAGGATTCCAAGGTGAAGATCCTCGAGGGCAACGAGAACCGCACCATCTTCTTCGGCATGGACCAGTGGCGGGACGAGTTGCAGTACTCGAGCGTCAAGGGCAAGAACCCGTTCAAGGACAAGCGCGTGCGCGAGGCCTTCCTGCTCGCCATGGACCGGGCCGCGATCAAGAGCACCGTGATGCGCGGGCTTTCCTATCCCACCGGCGTCATGTTCGCGCCCCAGGTGGATGGCTACGACAAGTCCCTCGACGTGGTGAGGAAGCCCGACCGCGAGCGCGCGCGCAAGCTGCTCGCCGAGGCCGGGTATCCCCAGGGCTTCGAGGTCACGCTCGACTGCCCCAACAACCGCTACATCAACGACGAGCGCATCTGCCAGGCGGCCGCGGCGATGCTCGCGCAGATCAACATCAAGATAAAGCTGAACTCGATGCCGCGCGCCACCTACTTCCCCAAGATCCAGAACCACGACACCAGCTTCTACATGCTGGGCTGGGGCGTGCCGACATTCGACTCGCTCTACTCGCTGCAGAGCCTTTTGCGCACCAACGTGCCCAAGGCGGCCGACGGCAACTTCAACCTCGGCAAGTACTCGAACCCGAAAGTCGACGCGGCGGTGGACGCGCTCAAGACCGAGACCGATCCGGCCAAGCGCCGCGCGCTCACGAGGGAGGCGCTCGCGCTGCACCAGGCCGACGTGGGCCACATCCCGCTGCACCACCAGGTGATTCCCTGGGCGATGCGCTCGAACGTGACCGCGGTGCATCGGGCCGACAACCGGTTGAATGTGAAGTGGGTGAAGATCCAGTGACGTCATTGTCGCCCCCGCGCCGGCGGGGGCCCAATGCATCGCCAGCCAATTGGGTTCCCGCCTTCGCGGGAACGACAGCATCTTGATCGCATTCGTCCTGCGGCGTTTCCTCCAGGGCATCCTCGTGATGCTGGTGGTGGGATTCATCGCGTTCTCCCTCTTCAACTTCGTGGGCGACCCGGTGTCGCTCATGTTGCCGCCGGAAGCGACGCAGGCCGACCGCGAGCAGATGCGCCAGCAGCTGGGCCTCGACCAGCCGTTCTACCGCCAGTTCATGACCTTCCTCGGCAATGCGGTGCAGGGCAACTTCGGCATCTCATTGAGGCTTGGGCGCCCGGTATCGACGCTGCTGGTCGAGCGCCTGCCCGCGACTCTCGAGCTCGCGATCACCGCCGCTCTGATCGCGCTCTTCGTCGGCATTCCCGTCGGCGTGTACACGGCACTGCGCCGCGACTCGTGGATTTCGCGCGCGATGCTCACGACGTCGTTGATCGGCGTGTCGCTGCCAAACTTCCTCATCGGCATCTTCCTCATCCTCATCTTCGCCGTGTGGCTGGGGATCCTGCCCTCCTTCGGCCGCGGCGACACGACGATGATCGGCCCGTGGTCCACGGGCCTGCTCACCACCTCGGGCCTGAAGGCGCTGATCCTCCCCTCGATCACGCTCTCCTTCTTCCCGCTCACCCTCATCATGCGGCTGGTGCGAGCGGAGATGATGGAGGTGCTGCGCACCGATTACATCAAGTTCGCGCGCGCCCGCGGGCTCTCCGACCGATCGGTGCATTTCGGCCACGCGCTCAAGAACACGCTGGTGCCGGTGATCACCATCGCGGGGCTGCAGCTGGGCGGCATCATCGCCTTCGCGATCATCACCGAGCAGGTGTTCCAGTGGCCGGGGATGGGGCTCCTCTTCATCCAGGCGGTCCAGTTCGCCGACATCCCGGTGATGGCCGCGTATCTCTGCCTCATCGGACTCATCTTCGTGGTGATCAACCTGGTGGTGGACATGCTCTACTACCTCGTCGATCCGAGGCTGCGGCTTGATCGGGCGGTGGCCGGGGGGCATGGATGAGCGTGAAATTGGGTCCCCGTCGACACGGGGACGACGAAGGGTCCATGTGACCGAGACCCTTCGTCGCTTCTTCGACAGCGACATCATGTACAGCTTCAAGCGCTCGCCGCTGGTGATCGTCGCCGCGGTGGTGAGCTTCATCTGCATCATGGCGGCGGTGTTCGCGCCGTGGGTCGCGCCGCACAACCCGTTCGACCTGCGCACGCTGAACCTGCTGGATGCCTTCACGCCGCCCGCCTTCAGCGAGCGCGGCAATCCCAACTATCTCCTCGGCACCGACGACCAGGGCCGCGATGTCCTCTCCACCATCATCTTCGGCTCGCGCATGTCGCTGGTGATCGGCCTCATGGCGACGATCTTCGCGATGCTGATCGGCGTGACGCTCGGCCTCATCAGCGGCTATGCCGGCGGCAAGATCGACGCCTTCATCATGCGCGTGGCCGACGTGCAGCTCTCCTTCCCGGCGATCCTGATCGCGCTCCTCATCGACGGCGTCGCGCGCGTGGCGCTGCCCAGGGATTCCCATGATCAGCTCGCGGTGTACGTGCTGATCGTCGCCATCGCGGCATCGGGCTGGGTGTCGTACGCGCGGACGGTGCGCGGCTCGACCCTCGTCGAGCGCAACAAGGAATACGTCCAGGCCGCGCGCGTGATCGGCCGCCATCCGATGGCGATCATGTTTTCCCATGTCCTGCCGAACGTCCTCGGCCCCGTGCTGGTGATCGCCACGCTGCAGATCGGCGCCGCGATCATCACCGAGTCCGCGCTCTCGTTCCTCGGCGTGGGCGTGCCGCCGACGCAGCCCTCGCTCGGCACGCTGATCCGCATCGGCAACGACTTCCTCTTCTCCGGCGAGTGGTGGATCACCGTCTTCCCGGGCGCCGCGCTCGTCATCCTGGTCCTTGCGATCAACGTTCTCGGGGATTGGCTGCGCGACGCGCTCAACCCCAGGCTTCGCTGAAGGAGGCACGCCATGAAACGCTTCTTGCTGATCCCGATGCTCGCCGCCACCACCGCGCTCGCCGGCCCCTTCGACCAGCCGTACGCAATCATCACCACCGACTCCAGGGCTTCGGCAGATCCCCTGCTTCATCCCGTGATCGTGAACCGCGTCGACGGCGAGAATGCCGTCGATCACCGCGCCATCGTGGCGCCCGGCCGACGCAAGATCACGGTGGACCTTCCGCCGCGCAAGGGCTTTCATCTCCCGACGCAGCGCACGCTCGAGCTCCAGGTGAAGCCCTGCGTGCGTTACCACCTGGCGGCGAAGCTCGCGACCTCCGGCGGGCAGGAGTGGAGGCCGGTGGTCCGCAGCGAGGAGCGCATCGGCGAGTGCGAGGCGAAGTTCAAGGGCCCGGGCAAGTGATAGAGACACCCGCTCCGCGGCCCTCTCCCGAAGGAGAGGGTGCCCTTCTGTCGGTCCGCAACCTCCGCGTGGAATTCAACACGCGGCGCGGAACGCTGGTCGCCGTGGACGACGTGAGCTTCGACATCGCGCCGGGCGAAGTACTGGGCGTGGTGGGCGAGTCGGGCGCGGGCAAGTCGATGACCGGCGCCGCGATCATCGGCCTGATCGAGTCGCCCGGACGCATCGGCGGCGGC
>JBKJTM010000356.1:0-8398 GCA_046590805.1 Usitatibacter sp. | reverse complement strand
CCTTTACATGGCCGGGGTGTCGCGCGAGCGAGTGCACCATCCAGAATTCCGTCACCGTAAGGCCCACGGCCTGGCCCGACCAGCTCGCGAGCATGCGCTGCGCGTCGAGTTCGAGCTTGCCGCGGCGCAGGATGTCGGCCGCTGCCGGCTCCTTCGCGGCCGCGTCCACGCGCCGGAAGAGCGCGGCGATGCGCGCGAGCAGGTGAGGCAGGCTCACGTCCTTGGTCACGTAGTCGTCGGCGCCGAGACGCAGGCCCGAGACGATGTCGAAGTCGGAATCGCGCGCCGACAGGAAGATGATCGGCAGGCGCGCGCTCGCGGCGCGCAGCTCGCGGCAGAGCGCGAATCCGCCGTCGATGTCGGCGCCCAGGCCGATGTCGATGATCGCGAGCTCCGGCAGGCGCGTGGCGAGCGTCGTCGAGGCGCTCGGACGGTCGCCGAAGGCCGCCACCTCGTAGCCGGCCCGGGTGAGCGCGTCGACGTAGTTCTGGCGGATGGTGGGATCGTCCTCGATGAGCGCGATGCGGCGTGCCATGGCGCGAATTATGCCGACATCGTCGTCCCGGCGGCCGACATCGTCGTCCCGGCGGCCGACATCGTCGCCCCGGCGTAGGCCGGGGCCCAATTGGCGGCGCCACATTCCCGCCACATTTCCTCGCCTGCCTGCCCCTTTTCCTCCCCCCGTCCGCCCCGACCCGCGCGCGAAATGGCATTGCCCGATCGCGGGCGCAAACGGGGATGAAGATGAACGGCAAGGCGGGGAGCAGCGTGGATCTCAGGGGCGCGGTCACGGATTTCGTGGAGCTGGTCGCGAAGGCGCTGCTGAGCGGCATCGGCGTGGGGGTGGCGATGGGCCTCGCGATCCTGCTGTTGTCCACGGGGGCCGAGGCCGCGGGCGTGAACGACGCGAAGACCGGCACGCTCCTCTTCCAGACATCCCGGGGCAGTGTCGCGGCCCCCAAGGTCTCGACCGAAGTCGCGGTCGAAGTCACCGGGATGATCGCCCGCACCCGCGTCACCCAGGTTTTCCATAACCCGGGGGCGGAATACGTGGAAGGCATCTACGTCTTTCCGCTCCCGGAGAAAGCGGCCGTCGACCACCTGTGGATGAAGATCGGCGAGCGCGTGATCGAGGGGAAGATCAGGGAGAAGGCCGAGGCGAGGCGCGTGTACGAGCAGGCGCGCAGCGAAGGCAGGAAGGCCGCGATCATCGAGCAGCAGCGCCCCAACCTCTTCACCAACTCGGTCGCGCACATCGGGCCGGACGAACGGATCGAGATCAAGATCGAGTACCAGCAGTCGCTCGCCTACGAGAACGGCGAGTACCGCCTGCGCTTTCCGCTCGCGGTGACGCCGCGCTACACGCCGGCCGCAGACCCGATGCCCGACGAGCCCAAGGCCGCGGAAGCGCACGAGGCGCCGGTGCAGCATGCGGACTACGAGGGATGCGGCTGCGGTGGCGTGAACCCGGTCGACATCGTGGTGACGATCGACGCCGGTGTCGCCATCGGCCAGGTGGTGAGCTCCTACCACGACGCCGCCATCGAGAAGGCCGCCGGCCATCGCGTTACGGTGATGCTGGTGAAGGAGCAGGAGGACGCCGACCGCGACTTCGAGCTCACCTGGAAGGTCGCTCCCAGGGCCGCTCCCCAGGCCGCCCTCTTCACCCAACGCAACGACGCCACCGACTACGCGCTCCTGATGGTGGTCCCGCCGCAGCCGACCGCGGCCGAGATGGCCGCCTTCCAGCGCATGCCGCGCGAGATGGTGCTGATCGTGGACACCTCCGGCTCGATGCAGGGCGCCTCGATCGTCCAGGCGCGCCAGGCGCTCGAGCACGCGCTTGGCACGCTCACGGAGCGCGATCGCTTCAACGTGGTCGAATTCAACTCGATCATGCGGCCGATGTGGCCGGCGACGCTCGCGGCCACGCCGCAGAACGTGGACCATGCGCGCAAGTGGGTGCGCGCGCTGCAGGCAAGCGGCGGAACCGAGATGGCGCCCGCCCTCGCCTTCGCGCTCGACGGCCGCGAGACGCCCGGAATGCTCCGGCAAGTGGTCTTCATCACCGACGGCGCCGTCGGCAACGAGGAGGCCCTCTTCAAGCTGATCTCCGACCGGCTCGGCGGCTCGCGCCTCTTCACCGTCGGCATCGGCTCAGCGCCCAACAGCCACTTCATGACGCGCGCGGCACAGTTCGGCCGCGGCACCTTCACCCACATCGGCGACGTGCGCGAGGTGAACGAGAAGATGTCGCGGCTGTTCGCCAAGATCGAGGCGCCGGTGCTGCGCGACGTGTCCATCCGCTGGCCCGATGGCAGCACCGTCGAGACCTTCCCCGCGCGTGTTCCCGACCTCTACCTGGGCGAGCCGGTGATGGTCGCCGCCTCGGCGCGCGCGCCGCTCGGCACCGTGGTCGTCTCCGGCACGCGCGGCAACCAACCCTGGAGCGTGGCGCTCACGCCCTCGGCCGACTCCAAATCGGCCGGCGTGGGCGCCCTCTGGGCCAGGTCGAAGATCGCGAGCCTGATGGACGCGGTGACGCGCGGCGAGGATCCGGTGCTCATTCGCCCGCAAGTGGTGAAGGTTGCGCTCGAGCACCATCTGGTGAGCGCCTACACGAGCCTGGTCGCAGTCGATGTCACGCCGACCGCGCCCGCCGTGAATCCCAGGGCCGCACTGGTGAGGGCGAGCCTGCCGCAGGGCTACGTCGATGGCACGCAGCTGCCGCAAACCGATACGCCGGCCACCCTGCAGTTCCTGCTGGGGCTGCTCTCGCTCTGCGCCGCCGGAATGTTCGCGGTCGCCGGGCGCAGGCGCCCGGGAGTGAGCGCATGACGCGCGGACAGATGGGAGCGTTGGTGATGGCAACTTTCCTCGCGGGCCTCGGCACCTGGCAGGTCGCCGCCGCCGGCTGGATCCACGCCAAGGCGATCGTCGCGCAGCGGCTCATCGCCGCGTCGTGGCAGCAAGCGCGAGCCGGCGGCCCCGCGCGGCGGCCCTGGCCGTGGGCCGACATGCGGCCGGTCGCGCGCCTGTCGGTGCCGAAGCGCGGGGTCGAGCTGTTCGTCCTCGACTCCGCGACGCAGCGCGCGCTCGCATTCGGCCCCGCGCACGTCAGCGGCACCTCGGCGCCCGCAGGCTGGGGCAATACGGTGCTGGTCGCGCATCGCGACACGCACTTCGCCTTCCTGCGCAACCTCGCGGTCGAGGACGAGATCGAGATCGAGGGCGCGCGCGGCGAACCCGCGCGCTACCGCGTGCGCGAGGTCGCGGTCGTGGACCAGAGCGAGGCACGCGTGCTCGACTTCGCGGACACCGCGCAGCTCACCCTCATCACCTGCTTTCCGTTCGACACGATCCAGCCGGGGACGCGGCAGCGCTACGTGGTCATCGCGCACCGCGTCGCGTAGGCGCCGCTCCAGGGAAGGTCTGGTCTATTCCCGGGGACTCAAGCCGGCAGCGGCATGCCCTCGAGCCCGTCCGTCTCCGGCTGGCCCGTCATCAGGTTCGCGTTCTGCAGGGCCTGCCCCGCTGCGCCCTTGCCGAGGTTGTCGACGGCGCCGATCGCGACCACGAGGCCCGTGTTCGGATTCACCGCGTAACAGACGAAGGCGAAGTTCGAGCCGCTGGCCGCGCTGGTGTGCGGACCGCGGCCCTTCTCGGCCACGCGAACGCGCACGAAGGGCTCGCCCTTGTAGGTCGCCCGTGCCGCTTCGATAAGACGCTCCGCGGTGACTGCGCCGCGGGGGCGCGCGTAGCAGGTGGCCATCAGCCCGCGCTTCATCGGCACGAGATGCGGCGTGAATGCGATCGTCGCCTTGCGTCCGGCCACCTGCGCGAGCGCCTTCTCGATCTCGGGCACGTGGGGATGCGATTCCAGCCCGTAGGCGAAAAGGTCCTCGCTCGTCTCGACATATCCGAAACCGCTCGCACCGCCGCGGCCGGTGCCGGTGACGCCGCTCTTCGCGTCGACCACGATGCCTTCGCTTTCGACCAGCCCTTCCTTCAGGAGCGGCGCAAGCGCAAGCAGTGTCGCCGCCGGATAGCACCCCGGATTCGCGAGCCGCGTCGCCTTGCGGATCTTGTCGCGCTGGCCAGGAAGCTCGGTGAGGCCGTAGGTCCAGCCCTCGACGAAACGATGGTCGCCGCCCACGTCCACGATGCGAACGCTCGCGGGCACCTGCGCGAGCGGCTCGCGCGATTTTCCGGTGGGAAGCGATGCGAAGAGGACGTCGAGCTTGGGCAGCTTGGCCGGATCGAAGGGCTGGATCACCACCTCGCCGGCCGGGTTGCCCTCGAGCGCCGGGAAGAGCTGGGCGACGCGCTTGCCCGCGGTCGATTCACCCGCCGCATAGGCGAGCCTGAAGGTGGGATGGGCGAGCACCAGGCGCAGCAACTCGCTGCCGCCGAAACCGCTGATGCCGACGATACCGATATCCATGGGCGCGCCTGGCGAGGGGGGAATTGGTCGGGGTGAGAGGATTCGAACCTCCGGCCTCTACGTCCCGAACGTAGCGCTCTACCAGGCTAAGCTACACCCCGAGGGACAAAAAGGGCGCTGGCGCGCCCCTTTCGAGAATCCCTGTCGAATCAGAACTTTCTCTCGACAGAAAAGTGCGCTAATTGTAGCAGACTGTCGCGGCAATCGGAATGTGGCAGGAGCGCCAAACGGCCGATCGCCGCGTCCGCTTCCTGCTTCGCCTGCTCGCGCGCGTAGTCGAGCGCGCCCACCCGGTGGATGGCCGCCACCACGCCCTCGAGGTCCGCTTTCCCGCCTTGCTCGATCGCGTGCCGCACCTGCGCGCGCTCGGCCGTGCTCCCGGCCTTCATCACGTAGATGAGCGGCAGCGTGGGCTTGCCTTCGGCGAGGTCGTCGCCCAGGTTCTTGCCGGTCTCGAGCAGGTTGCCCGAGTAATCGAGCACGTCGTCGATCAACTGGAACGCGGTGCCGAGGTGCATGCCATATTGGGCCAGCGCCCCTTCCAGCTCCGGCGACGCGCCGCCGAGGATCGCGCCCACCTGGGTCGCGGCCTCGAAGAGCTTCGCAGTCTTGAAGCGGATCACGCGCAGGTACTTTTCCTCGTCGGTATCCGCGTCGTGGACGTTCAGCAATTGCAGCACCTCGCCTTCGGCGATCACGTTGGTCGCGTCGGCCAGCACCTTCATGATCCTGAGGCTCCCGACTTCCACGATCATCTGGAAGGCGCGCGAGTAGAGGAAGTCGCCCACCAGCACCGAGGCGGCATTGCCGAATTCCGCGTTCGCGGTCTTGCGGCCGCGCCGAAGGCTCGACTCGTCCACGACGTCGTCGTGCAGGAGGGTCGCCGTATGGATGAACTCGATCACCGCGGCCAGCTCGTGGCGCGCAGGTCCCTGGGCGCCGAGCGCGCTGGCGGCCAGGAGAACGAGGGCGGGACGCAGGCGCTTGCCTCCCGCCGCGACGATATAACCCGCGATGGTGCGGATCAGGACCACGTCGGAGGCGAGCCGCTCGCGGATCACCGCGTCGACCTTCACCAGATCCTCGGCGACGGGCGCCCGGATGGCTTCGAGGCTCGGCGGAGCCAGGGGGTGACGCTGAGACAAGTCTTTGACCTTAAGGGTTATTTTGTAGTATTATAGCGAGTTCATCGGGGCGACTTAAGGCTTCCCGACGGAGAAATCTCTATAACGCAATGGAGTCCACAATGTACGCGGTCATAAAAACCGGCGGCAAGCAGTACCGAGTTGCCCCCGGCGAGAAAATTAAAATAGAACAGATACCGGCAGACGTTGGCGCTCAGATTGTCCTCGATCAGGTGTTGATGGTCTCGGACGGCGACGCCGTGAAGCTTGGTAATCCCCTGGTATCCGGAGCGACAGTTTCGGCCACCGTCCTCGCCCATGGTCGCGGCGTGAAGGTGAAGATCTTCAAGATGCGCCGCCGCAAGCACTACCAGAAGACACAAGGGCATCGCCAGAACTACACGGAGATCCGTGTGGATTCGATCGCATAGGGACAGACCCAGGTTCACGCATTTTCCTGGTTTTGGGTCTGTCCCTGGTTTCGACTTCGAGGAAAAGTAAATGGCACACAAGAAAGCAGGCGGGTCATCCCGCAACGGTCGCGACTCCGAGAGCAAGCGCCTCGGCCTGAAGCGCTTCGGTGGAGAGCTGGTGAACGCCGGCTCGACCGGCCACGTGAAGTTCGCGGAGAAGGGTCCGAAGAGCAAGTCGTTCGTGTCGATCGAGCCGGTGCAGAACTAAGGCTCTCGCGACCGCGAAAGAGCCCCGTCTCGTGCGGGGCTTTTTTGTTTCTGCTGCTTCGCGGGCAAAGCTGAAACACAGAGAGCACAGAGGTCACGGAGAAAAACGATGCCGGAAATTGGTCTCTTCATCGTGGCATCGGCGTTGCTGGCCATCGCGCCCGGGCCCGACATCATCTACGTGCTCACACGCGGAATCAGCCAGGGGCCCAAGGCGGGTATTGCGGCGGCGGTGGGATTCGCGAGCGGATGCATCTTCCACACCGTGCTCGCGGCGGTGGGCATCGCGGCACTCATACGATCATCGGACCTCGCCTTCGACTTGGTGCGATATGCCGGCGCGGCGTACCTAGTGTGGATCGGCATCCAGGCCCTGCGGCATCGCGCATCGTTTTCGATCGAGGCAGCGAGCGAAGCGCGCGGCCTCGCGACGATCTACAGGCAGAGCGTCATCGGCAACATCCTCAATCCCAAGGTCACGCTCTTCTTCCTCGCCTTCCTGCCGCAGTTCGTCAACTTGGATGCGGGACAGGTGGGCTGGCAGATGGCGCTCCTCGGAGTGATCTTCATGGTCCTGACCGTCGTGATCTTCGGCGCAGTGGCGTTGTTCGCCGGATGGATCGGAGCGTATGTCCGGCGCAAGCCCATCATTGGTGAGCGCCTGAACATTTTCGCCGGCATCACTTTCATAGCGTTGGGCATTCGCGTCGCCCTGCCCGACCTCGCCCCACGTTAGGATTTTCTCTGTGCGCCTCCGTGTCCTCTGTGTTTCATTCTTGAGCAAGCCCTGCAAATGAAGTTCTTCGACGAAGCGAAAATCGAGGTCATCGCCGGCAAGGGCGGCGACGGCAGCCCCTCCATGAGGCGGGAAAAGTTCGTCCCGCGCGGCGGCCCGGACGGCGGCGACGGCGGCCGCGGCGGCAGCATCCACGCGGTCGCGGACTCGAACCTGAATACCCTCATCGACTACCGCTACACGCGCATCTTCCGCGCCAAGGGCGGCGAGAACGGCCGCGGGCGCGACCAGTACGGCAAAGGGGCGGAGGACATCGTGCTGCGCATGCCGGTGGGCACCGTGATCAAGGATGCCGAGACTGGCGAGATCATCGCCGACCTGGTGAAGGATGGCGACCGCGCGCTGCTCGTCGCCGGCGGCAAGGGCGGCCTCGGCAACATCCATTTCAAGTCGAGCGTCAACCGCGCCCCGCGCCAGTTCACGCGCGGCATGCCGGGCGAGGAGAGGAAGCTCGAGATGGAGCTTCGCGTCCTCGCCGACGTGGGCCTCCTCGGGATGCCGAACGCCGGCAAGTCCACCTTCATCCGCGCGGTCTCCTCGGCGCGTCCGAAGGTGGCGGACTATCCCTTCACGACGCTGCATCCGAACCTCGGCGTGGTGCGTGTCGACGAGAGCCGCTCGTTCGTGGTCGCCGACATCCCGGGCCTGATCGAAGGCGCGGCCGAGGGCGCGGGGCTCGGGCACCAGTTCCTGCGCCACCTGCAGCGCACCCACCTGCTGCTGCACCTGGTCGACATGGCGCCCTTCGACGCGGACACCGATCCCGCGGCCGAAGTGAAGGCGCTCGCCGCGGAGCTGAAGAAGTACGACGCGAAGCTCGCGAAGAAGCCGCGCTGGCTGGTGATGAACAAGGCGGACCTCCTCGAGCCCGCGGAGGCGAAGAAGCGCGCCGCGGCGATGGTGAAGAAGCTGCGCTGGAAGGATCCCTGGTTCGTGATTTCCGGCATCCGCTCCGAAGGCACGAAGGAAGTCACCTACGCGGTGATGGAATTCCTCGAGGCCGAGAAGAAGGCCGGCGGGCGGGGCGTGAGGCACGCCGAGTGACGACGCCGCTCGCCGCCGCACGGCGGATCGTGGTGAAGATCGGCTCGAGCCTGCTCACCAACGCGGGCGCCGGCCTCGATCGCGCGGCGATCGCGGAGTGGGTGCGGCAGATCGCCGGGCTGCGCAGGCGCGGCGTGGAAGTCCTGGTCGTGTCCTCCGGCGCCATCGCCGAGGGCATGAAGCGCCTCGGGTGGACGAAGCGCCCGCACGCGGTGAACGAGCTGCAGGCCGCGGCCGCCGTCGGCCAGATGGGCCTGGTGCAGATGTGGGAGTCATGCTTCGCCGAGGTGGGCCTGCACACCGCGCAGGT
>JBKJTM010000349.1:0-2833 GCA_046590805.1 Usitatibacter sp. | reverse complement strand
GGCGCATCAGGATCACCAGGCCGCCCGCGCGCAGGCGCTTCCACGACGCGTCGTCCTCCGCGCCCCGCGCGCCGAATGCAAGCAGCGCGACCGTGCCGGCGAGGAATCGTCGCCGCGACGCCAAGCGTCGTCCTAGACCTTCACCATCGGGTTCAGCGTGTAGCGCCCGGTGATCGAGGCCTGCGCGAGCACATGCCCCTGTACCGCCTTGCGCACCTCGTTGCCGCCGAAACGGCCCTCGAGCGGCAGGCGCTCCACGTCCAACGCATAGACGGTGAACACGTAGCGGTGCGGGATCTCGTCGTTCCACGGCGGGCATGGGCCGTCGTAGCCGTGATAGTCGCCCGCCATGTCCTTGTCGGAGGCGAACCAGCCGGTGTAGTCGTTGATCCCCTGGCGCGCGCCGTGCGCCGCCGCGGGCCCGGGCTTGCCGCGGGGCGTGACGCTGGAGGAGAACTCACCCACGGTCACGCCGATCACCGCCGCGGGCAGGTCGACCAGGACCCAGTGGAAGAAGTCCACGCGCGCGAGGCTCTTCGGCACCACGCGGCCTTCCTGGTTCACGTCGTCGCCCTTGCTCGGAACGTCGGGGTCGTGGCAGACGATGGCGAACGACCTCGTGCCCATCGGCACCTCGATCCACGAGAGCTGCGGATTCTGGTTCTTCGAGAGCGTCGCATGGGTCTTCGGGTCCTGCGCGCAGAAGGCGTACTGCTCCGGGATCGCGCCGTTGTCGTCGAAGCTCGAGCTGGTGAGCTTCATCGCTATTGCCCCGGCTGGGCGACGATGTTCATCACCTCGACCTCGAACACCAGCGTCGAGTTGGGCGGGATGGCGCCCCCGGGCGCTTCGCGCGAGCCGTACGCCTTGTTGGGCGGGATGATGAGGAGCCGCTTGCCCTTCGCCCTCATGCCGACCAGGCCCTCGTCCCAGCCCTTGATCACCTTGCCGACCCCCACCATCAGCGGCAGCGGCATCTTGCCGATGTTGCTGTCGAAGGGCTTGCCCTTGAAGTCCGCCTTGCAGCCGTCGTAGAGCCAGCCCGTGTACCACATGTTCGCCGCCGACTTGAAGCCGAGCGAGGGGCCCTCGCCGGGCGCGAGCTCCTTCACCACCAGCTCGGAGGGCGCGGGCGCGCAATTCGCCGGCGCGATGGCCAACGGAGCGGGCGCGGGCGGTGGTGCCGGCGGTGCGGGAGGCGCGCTGCCGCAGGCGGCCAGCGCCGCGACCATTGCCAGGACCAATGTGTTTCTCACTCGCTTCTCCTTGGGTCGTTGAATGTCGTTACCGGCCGCGCGCCACGCCCTCGCGGCGCGGATCGGCGCCGCCTTCCCATCCGTCGCGCGCGCGGCGGATCGCGTGCAGGCCGCTCGTCATGTCGATCGCGCGGACATCATGCCCCATCGCCTTCAGCGCCGCCTGCACCTCCTCGAGAGGCGTGCCGCGCTCGACCTCGGTGGGACCGTTGCGGCTGCCGAAGTTCGGCAGGTCGATCGCTTTCTGCACGTCCAGGTTCCAGTCGAGCGTGCCGACCAACACCTTGGCGAGGTAGTTGATGATCAGGCTGCCGCCCGGGCTGCCCGCGGCCATCTCGAGATTCCCGTCGCGATCGAACACCAGGAAAGGCGCCATCGAGCTGCGCGGCCGCTTGCCGGGCGCCACGCTGTTGGCGGTGAGCCCGCCCTCGTCGACCGGCACGAAGTTGAAGTCGGTGAGCTCGTTGTTCAGCAGGAAGCCGCGCACCATCACGCGGCTGCCGTTGTTGGCCTCGATCGTTGTCGTCATCGAGATCGCGTTGCCCTGGGCATCGACGATGGCGATGTGCGAGGTGCCCACGGTCTCCACGTGCGGGTCGTCGGCATAGGCGGTCTTCACGCCCTGCGGCACGCCGGCCTTCGCCACGCCCATGGATTTCTCCGGGCGGATGAGCGCGCCGCGGCTCGCGATGTAGCCCTTGTCGAGGAGACCCCGCACCGGCACGTCGACGAAGCGATCGTCGCCCACGTACTTGCCGCGGTCGGCGAACGCGAGCCGCCCTGCCTCGGCCATCAGGTGCACCGCCTCCGCGGACCCCGGCCGCACCCTCGACATATCAAAGCGCTCGAGGAAACCCAGCATCTGCAGCACCGCGATGCCGCCCGAGGACGAGGGCGGCATGCCGCAAAGCTTCCACTTGCCGCGGTAATCGCCGCAGAGTGGCTCCACATCGCGCACCCGATGGGCGGCGAGGTCCTCGAGCGTGATCGAGCCGGGACTGCGGTGGCCGCGCACCGTCGCCACCAGGTCGCGCGCGATGTCGCCCCTGTAGAAGGCGTCCGCTCCGTCGGCGGCCAGCGCCTTGAGCGTCGCCGCGAACGCCGGATTGCGAATCACGGTGCCCGCCGCCTTCGGCGTGCCGTCGGCATTGAAGTACAGCGCCTTCACCGCGGCATCGTCGGCGAGTCCCTTGTCGTCGCCCATCAGCTTCACCACCCGCGGGGTGATGGCGAAGCCCTCCTCGGCGATGCGGATGGCGGGCTCGAAGAGCGTCTTCCACGGCAGCTTGCCGTAGCGCGCATGCGCCACCTCGAGCAGCTTCGCGGTCCCGGGCACGCCCACCGCCCGGCCGCCGACACGCGCGGCCTGGAAGGCGAGCGCCTTGCCGTCGGGGCCCACCAGCAGCGATGGCGTCGCGCCCGATGGCGCGGTCTCGCGGCCGTCGATCGCGACCACCTTCTTCGCTTTCGCGTCGTAGTAGACGAAGTACGCGCCGCCACCGACGCCGGAGGAGCTTGGCTCCACCTGGTTCAGCACCAGTTGCGTCGCGATCATCGCGTCCACGGCGCTGCCGCCG
>JBKJTM010000309.1:0-6530 GCA_046590805.1 Usitatibacter sp. | reverse complement strand
CTGGGAGAGAAGATCGAGCGCCTGCCGATTCGAGGCGCGGTAGGCAAAACTTGGCGTGTGGCGGTCGCTGTAGGTTCGCTTTCCTGTGATTCGCCCCGCCCCGACCATCTCGCGCACGAACTCCAGAAGTCCTCGGTCCGTGTTGCTGATCGAGACGACAATCCTGCGTCGCTCGCCCCGGTGCTCCGCCGTCAACGTAATAGTGCCTTCACCATCCACCAAGCCAGCCAGATAGGCGGCGATTTCCGGTTGCAGACGCTGAACCTGTCGGTAGGCAGTCATGGGGTGAAGCATACAAAGAAAAAGCCGGGGAATCATCACGATTCCCCGGCCTGATTGGTGGAGGCGGCGGGACAGCTTATCCACGGCTTTCGCCGCGGGCCGGACTATGCCTTCATCCTGTCGCCAGGATGCGGAGCGTGTTATTCGCTGCTATTCCAGCGAATCCTAGTATTCGCTCATCGGTATCCCGAACAGCGAATCTATGAGTCTCTACAGGGCAGGCCTGAGGTTAGCCCTCTTCCTACCCCTCGGCGTTGCCATCCGCTTTTGCAGCGGTGTCAGGGTTCGCCGATGTGAGCCCCGTTTTCACTCTGCCCTTACGGGCAGGTGCGACCAATTGATCGAACCCGCGTCCGCAAGACTTCCACAAGCAGTTCTACATGCGTAGCCAGGCCATTTGGTTTAACCGCTGTCCCGCAGACCGGCGAGCTGGACAACGCTGAGCCACCTTGGATTTAGCGATGAGCGAAGTGGCCCCACTCACCGCGATCTCATGAATATGACTCTGCGTCCGGGACTGCAAACCCGGCCAGGCGCATGAGCACACCTGGGGCAGAGTCCAGCCGGTATTAGGCGGCTAGAGCGTAGTTGCTATCGTTGGCGACTATTTGTCGTCTGCGGCTGTATTTACGAGGTTTTCCGCGCCTCGGCATGCCCTGCGTTGCTTCCGATCCCGCGTCGAAACCGGATCGCCCCCGGAAACCGGAGGGTGCTGCAATGCGAATTATACGCCGGGGCGTATGCTCGCACCTGTCTGACGCCTTCCACATGGGGATGTTCCCCCGCCATTACAAGGAAAACACATGAGCCCGATGAAGATCGCAGCAATCGCACTGATCGTCGCGGGGGCGCTCGCCCTCGCCTATGGCGGATTTTCCTTCACCAAGGAAACCCACAAGGCCGAGATCGGGCCGCTCAAGCTCTCGGTGAAGGAGAAGGAGCAGGTCAACGTGCCGCAGTGGGCCGGGATCGCCGCGATCGTCGCCGGCGCGGTGATGCTGGTGGTGGGCGGGAAGAAGTAGCGAGCCTCTCCCCGCCGTCTCCCTCGAGGGAGACGGGCGATTACAAGCGCAGCAGGTCGAGCGGGGCGTGGCGCCGGGTGAAGACGCGGGAGGGATCGACGTCCCACCAGTCGCGAACCACCGTCGACCACAGGCGCCGGGTGTCGATCACCGGCGCCGGACCGCCGATGGGGTGCAGGTTCTGCATCGGCGGGGCCTCGCCGTAGAGCCCGCCCTTCACGCGCCCGCCGAGGACGAAGTGCGTCGTGCCCAGGCCGTGGTGCGTTCCCTGGTCCTCGTTCTCCTTCGGCGAGCGGCCGAACTCGTCGTAGGTGGCGACGAGCGTGTCGTCCCAGCGGCCGATCTCCACCAGTCCCGCGCGCAGCGCCGCAAGCCCGTCCGCGAGGCGCTTCAGCGCGCCGCCGTGATGCTTCACCTGCGCCCAGTGCGTATCCACGGAGTGGTGCTTGTCGCCGTCGAGGCCGTTCAGGGCGACGTGGATCACGGGCAACGAGGGGTCGGCGGCCGCGAGCTCCACCGCGCAGCGCATCGCGCGGCCGAAAGGCTCGTCGGCGAAGGCGGTTCGCACGGCCGCCGCGCGCAGCGCGCCCGGATCCCGCGCGAGTCGTGCCTTTCCGGGCGCGTTGGTCGAGGTGACGCAATCGGCAAGCCGCCGCTTCGCCAGCAGCTCATCGGCGTAGTGCACCTGTACGACGCCCAAACGCTCGCCGCGGAAGGGACCCATCGGATCGAGCGCGCGGATGTCGAGCACATCGAGCGCCACGGCATTCGATGTGCGGGCCCCAAGGGCGCGGGAGACCCAGCCGTCGCTGCGGATGTCCGTATCCTCCGCGCTGAAGGCGATCTCGATGTCGCGATAGTGCTGTTGCGTCGCCTCGGGATAGCCGATTCCCTGGACGATCGCCAGCTCCTTCGATTGCCACGCCGGCATCAGCGCCTGGAGCGCTGGGTGGAAGCCATGGCTGTCGGTGATCTTCAGCACGCCATCGCGCGGTACGGCGATGGTCGGCCGGTACTCGTAGTAGCGCGGGTTGGTGTACGGCACCCAGGTATTGAAGCCGTCGTTGCCGCCGTAGAGGAATACCAGCACCAGCAGGCGAGGCTTGCGAGCCGCGGCCGCAAACCCGGGCACCGAAGCGGCGAGGGGGGCCGCCGCGAGCGCCTTGAGGATGGCGCGGCGCGCCGGCGAGTGCGGACTCTTCATGCGGCGCCCTGCGAGGACTGGTTGCGTACCCACGCGCCGATCTCGGCGACCGATCCCATGACCGCATCCGCGCCCCACAGGTCAGGCGCGCGTTCCTCTCCGAGGTAGCCGTACCCGGCGACGATCACCGGCATGCCGGCGGCGCGAGCCGCCTGCACGTCGCGCTCGTCGTCGCCGATGTAGAGCGTGCGCCCGGGCGCCACCCCCAGCGCCGAGGCGGCAAACAGCAGCGGGTCGGGGAAGGGCTTGGCGCGCGCGCAGGTATCTCCCCCGACCACGACGCCGGCACGGCCGGCAAGACCCAGGCCCTCCATCACCGGATGGGCCAGGCGCTCGAACTTGTTGGTGACCACGCCCCATTTGATGCCCCCGGAGTCGAGGGCATCCAGCAGCGCCTCCATCCCGGGGAAGAGGCGCGTGCCGATGCACAGGTTGTCCACGTAGATCTCCAGGAACTCCTCGCGCATCGCGGCGTATTCGGGGTGGTCGGTGCCGATGTCGAAGGCGGAGAGAATCATGCCGCGCGCGCCGCGGGAGACGTGGGGTCGCACCTGCGCCGCGGGCACCGGGGCCAGGCCGCGTTTCTCGCGCATCAGGTTCACGGTGCGCGCCATGTCGGGCGCGGTGTCCGCGAGCGTCCCGTCGAGGTCGAAGAGGACCGCTTCGAGGCCGTTCTCAGCCATGGCGGGCGCCCATCAGGTAGTTCACGTCCACGTCGCGGCCCAGCGCATAAACCTTGGTGAGCGGATTGTAGGTCATGCCGGTAAGATCCACGACCGCAAGCCCGGCGGCGCGGCAGTGGCCGGCGAGCTCCGAGGGGCGGATGAAACGCGCGTATTCGTGCGTCCCGCGGGGCAGCAGCTTGAGAACGTACTCGGCGCCGACGATGGCGAAGGCGAACGACTTGGCATTGCGGTTGATGGTGGAGAAGAACACCCAGCCGCCGGGCTTCGCGAGCTCGGCGCAGGCGCGCACCACGCTCGCCGGCTCCGGAACGTGCTCGAGCATCTCCATGCACGTGACCACGTCGAAGGCGCCGGGCTCCTCGGCCGCCATCTGCTCGGCGGAGACCAAGCGGTAGTCGACGGCACGCCCGCTCTCGAGGCGATGCAGCATCGCGACCTTGAGCGGCTTCTCGGCGAGGTCGATGCCGGTCACCCGGGCGCCCCGGTCCGCCATCGCTTCGGCGAGGATTCCGCCGCCGCATCCCACATCGAGGACGCGCTTGCCGTCCAGGCCTCCGGCGAGCCGCTCGAGGTGCGCGAGGCGCAGCGGATTGATCTCGTGCAGCGGGCGGAACTCGCTCTGCGGATCCCACCAACGATGCGCGAGCGCGCTGAATTTGGCAAGTTCGGCCGGATCGAAATTGCCCTGGGCCTGCGCCGTTTCGCTCATGACAGCTTCCCTTTCCACCACAGCGCCTTGTCGCGCAGGTCCTGCTCGTCGAGGCCGGTGAGGCGCCGCTCGTCGAGCCGCGCCTCGCCGGCCACCCATACGTGGCTCACATTCTCGCGCCCCGCGGCATGGACGAGGTGCGACACGGGATCAAAGCATGGGAGGGTCTCGATGGACGAAAGTTCGACCGCGGCCAGGTCGGCCCATTTCCCCGCCTCGATCGAGCCGATGCGGTCGTCCAGCCCCAGCGCGCGCGCGCCCTCGATCGTCGCCATCTCGAGCGCGTCGGCGGCGCTCACCACGGCGGGATCGCCGCTTGCGCCCTTGGCGAGCAGGGCGGCGGTGCGCATCTCGCCCATGGAATCGAGCCGGTTGTTGCTCGCTGCGCCATCGGTGCCGATGCCGACGCGGATGCCGCGGCGGCGCATGTCCGCCACGCGCGCGATGCCGCTGCCGAGCTTGAGGTTCGAGGATGGGCAATGGGCGATGCTCACGCCCTCGCGCTGCACGAGCTCGAGCTCGCCATCGTCCAGGTGCACGGCGTGGACCGCGATCAGCCGCGGGCCCACCATCCCCAGCCGCCAGAGGCGCTGCAGCGGACGCATGCCGTGCTCGCGCAGGCCCTGCTCGATTTCGCCCCGGGTCTCGTGCACGTGGGTGTGGATCGGCAGGTCGAGCTCCTCGGCAAGGACCACGATGCGCTTCAAGGTCTCGTCACCCACCGTGTAGGGCGCATGCGGGGCGAGGCAAAACGAAAGCGATGCCTCGCCATCGTACGCCGCGCGCACCTCCAGGCCGCGCTTCAGGTATCCGCCTGCGTCGCTCGCATAGGCGCTCGGGAATTCGATCGCGATGATCCCGAGCGAGGCCCGCATCCCGGCGCGCAGGGCTGCCCGCGCAGTCGCCTCGGGGAAGAAATACATGTCGTTTACGCAGGTCGTGCCGGCGCGGAGCATCTCCGCCATCGCCAGCAGGCTGCCGTCGTGGGCGAACTCGTCGCCCACGTGCTTCGCTTCCGCCGGCCAGATGTGGTCCTGCAGCCAGGTCATGAGCGGGGTGTCGTCGGCGATGCCGCGCAAGAGCGTCATCGCGGCGTGGCAATGCAGGTTCACCAGGCCCGGTATCAGCAGGTGCCGGTCGAGCCGCACGACGGCCTTCGCCTCGAAGCGGGTGAGCGCCTCGGCCGCGGGTACGACCGCGACGATGCGGCCGGCGGAGATGGCGACGGCATGGTCGGCGAGCACCCGGCGCGGCACGACCGTCGCCACGTGCGCGGCGACGATCAAGGTGTCAACGGATTGCATGTTCGGAGGGCTGGAACAAAAAACCCCGCCGGAGCGGGGTTTTCTGCCGGAGCTTTGGAGACTTACTGACGGACACCCTTGAACTCGATGTCCACGCGGCGGTTCTTCTGGCGGCCTTCCGCGGTCTTGTTGGTTGCGACGGGCTGCGATTCGCCCTTGCCGATGGTGGTGATCTTCGAGGCGGCGATGCCCTTGCTCACCAGGTAGTCCTTGACCGCGGCTGCGCGGCGCTCGGACAGTCTCTGGTTGTACGCGTCGCTGCCGATCGAGTCCGTGTGGCCGGTGGCGATCACCATCTCGAGGTCCACGCCGCGCAGCTTGGCAACGGCATCATCGATGCTCTTGCGGCCGTCAGGACGCAGGACCGACTTGTCGAAGTCGAACAGCGCGTCGGCCTGGATCACGACCGCCTGGCGTACGGACGCCGGAGCCGGGCGAGCGGGTTGTGCGGGAGCCGTCGGCGCAGCCGGGGCCGCGGGGGCCGCGGGTTCGGAAGGAGCGGGGGCGGCGGGCCTGGCGGGCGCGGGCGTGCCGGCGCATTCAGGGAGCACCGCGCCGGACGTCACGACGCAAGCACCGGAGCCATCCTTCACGGCGGCGCCGGAAGCGTCTTGCAGGTTGGGGGTGACGTTGGCCAAAGCGGAGCTTGCGGCGAGTGCCAGCGCGCAACCGAGCGTCAGCTTGCCAAGCGTGGAAATCTTCATATTCGGAACTCCCAAGAGGATTTGGATTGATTGTTCGAAGCTAACTTTTTTCTCTGAGGCTCTCGCCCAAAAGTGCTCGCAACATCATACACAAAGCGACTTCCAGTCCACAACCGAAAGTGGGGCTTTTCGCAACAGTCTTGACGCCAAGGGTTGTATTTTCGCCACATGGGTCGGACCCGGGAGCGGGGTGGAAAGTGCCCGTCGCCTATGCTAGAATTTACCTTTCGCCGTGCGCATTTTAATAAGTTAAAACAAGTACTTAGCCGGCCCCTGCAGCGGGGGGGGCCGCGCGCCCCAGGAGCCCATGGAACAGTTCGCCAAGGAAACCATCCCGATCAGCCTCGAGCGGGAGATGCGCCGCTCGTACCTCGACTACGCCATGAGCGTCATCGTGGGCCGTGCCCTCCCCGATGTGCGCGATGGCCTGAAACCCGTCCACCGCCGCGCGTTGTTCGCGATGCACGAGGTTTCCAACGATTGGAACAAGGCCTACAAGAAGTCGGCGCGCATCGTCGGCGACGTGATGGGCAAGTACCACCCGCACGGCGACACCGCGATCTACGACACCATCGTTCGCATGGCGCAGGACTTCAGCCTTCGCTACCCGCTGGTCGAC
>JBKJTM010000384.1:0-10025 GCA_046590805.1 Usitatibacter sp. | reverse complement strand
CCACGATCCGGCGACGGCTGAACCGAACGCCTCCCGCTCGCCATTGCGCCTCTCCCCGGCCGAGTGGCTGTGGTTGCCGATCGTTGGCGCCGCGCTGCTCGTCATCTACCTCCCTGGCCTGGGCAACAGTCTCGTCTACGACGATTCGTATCTGACGGAGGGCCTGTTCGCCGAGTACGCATCCTTGCTGCAGTTGAAGGTGCGCACCCTGTCCTACGGCAGCTTCGTATGGATCCAGGCGCTCTTCGGCGAGGGCTGGTGGAAGCAGCGTGTCTTCAACCTGGCGCTGCACGTGATGGTGGTGGTCGCCGTCTGGGCGTTCTATCGCGAGATCCTGCGGCACATCGTCCCCGCGTCGGAGGAAGGCACGTCGGGCGCGCCTCTGCATCAGTCGCCCGCGCTCGGCCTCGCGGTCGGATTCTTCGCATTGAATCCGGTCGCCGTCTATGCCGTCGCCTATCTCATCCAGCGCTCGATCGTGATGGCGACGCTCTTCACGGCGCTCGCGCTGTGGCTCATGGCCCGCGGCCTGCGCGAGAGGAAGCCCTTCATGCACGCGCTCGCGGTCGCGTGCTATGCCCTCGCCGTGATGTCGAAGGAGCACGCGATCCTCGCGCCGCTGGCGGCCATCCCGGTGTACATCCTCGTCGTGCGGCCGAGCGCGCGGCGCCTCGCGGTGCTCGCCGCTGCCGGGGCGGTGCTCGTGGCCATCGCCGGAGCCCTCCTTTACCAGCGCTACGGCGAGATTCTCGGCAAGGCGTTCGACGAGTATTCCTACCTGTACCTGGACCAGCTCACGAAACTCGACCCGGGCGCGCGCGCCAACGCATTTCCCCTGAGCATCCTCAACGAGGCGTGGCTCTTCTTCCGCTATGGGATCGATTGGCTTCTGCCGTATTCCGGATGGATGTCGATCAGCCTGCGCCCGCCCTTCCCGGTGCGCTTCGCCAGCTTCCCGCAGGTGATGGGAATAGCGGGATACGTCGGCGTGGTCGTCGCAGGGTTCTGGCTGCTCTTCCGGTTCCGCGACGGCCGCGCGCTGCTCGGGCTTTCGTTGCTGCTGCCGGCGTTGCTCTTCGCAACGGAGTTTTCCACCGTGTGGGTGCAGGACCCGTTCGTCCTGTATCGCAGCTACCTGTGGGCGATCGGCGTGCCTGGTTTGGTCTTCTTTGCGGTTCACGGACCGTCGGCGCGCGTGCTGCTCAGCCTCGGTATCGGGGTCGGCGCATTGCTGGTATGGCAGGCAGGGGACCGCGTCGCCTCGCTGGCAAACCCGGAAACCGCCTGGACCGATGCGATCAGGAAGCTGCCGGACGACCCGCGCGCGGTCGGCCGCTGGTTTCCCTACCTGAACCGCGGGAGCACCTACGCCGAGCAGAACCTGTTCAACCTCGCGCTGCGCGACTTCGAGGCCTCAGGCAAGCTCGGCGACCAGGGCATGGGAATGGTCAACGCGGGCTCGATCCTGTCGGCCCAGGGCAAGCATCGCGAGGCTCTCGAAGCCTTCGATCGCGCGGGCAGGAGCGGGTACGGCATGTACAACCTCCCCTTCCAGCGCGGGCTTGCCCTTTTCGGGCTCGGCCGCGTGGAAGACGGCTATCGCGAAATGGAGGCGACGCTCGCGAAATCGCCGCCCTCGCCCACGCGCGAGCTCGCGTTGCTCCACCTGGGCCGCGCCGGGATGCAGATCGGCAAGCGTGAGGAGGCCGTGCGCGCCCTGGAGCTCCTTCTCGCCACGGAGCCCAGGCACCTGGAGGCGCGCTACCTGCTGGGAATGGCGTACGTGATGAAGAACGATCCGAAGCGCGCGAGGGAGCTTCTCGACACCCTGTTGAAGGAACAGCCGAGCGCGCGCGGCCATTACGCGCGGGCCCTCGCCAACTACGGGCTGCGCCTGAAGGCGGAAGCACTCGCCGATATCGACAGTGCGGTACGCCTCGGCGGGGACAGCCCGCACCTCAAGGAGTGGCAGGCGAAGATCCGCGCCCTGCCCTGAAGGGTTTGCCGCGTTCGCGCGGCGGGGATGTCGCGTCAACATGTTCAGTTTCTTCCAGGCTCGCTCAGCGGCGCCTGAAGAGATCGCGCAGGGCGCCCGCGACGTAGGCGGGCTCGTAGAAATGGCGGTCCAGGTGCGCCCTGAATGCCGCAAGCGTCACACGGCGGGATGCCTGGACCGCCCGCCGCTTCTTGATCACCCGTGGAAGGCCGCGAATCGCGTCGACATAAAGGCGCAGCAGCGTCTTCCAGCGGCCCTGCAGGGTGTGGCGCACGACGATGCCGCCGTGCAGAAGCACGAACCACGGCAGTTGGGTGAGGAGCAGCCACCCCGGAATCGATTTGGCCGCCATCCAGATGGAATTGCGGATGCCGTGGTAGAGGATGAAATCGTCGCGCCCCTTCGAATGGCTGCCCTGCCCCGTGTGATAAGCCACGGTCTCATCCGCATAACCCACCGGGACTCCCAGCAGCCGCGCGCGCACGCACAGGTCCGTATCTTCCGCGTAGCAGAAGTACGAAGGATCGAAGACGTGGCCGTGAAGGCGCAGCACCTCCTCGACGAAGCGCCGCGAGAAGACGGCGAAGCCGCCGGTCGGCCCAAGGTATGCGTCCGCAGTCGACATGCGGTTCGAGGCGAGCAGGCACTTGTAGAGCGAGATGCCGAGCGAGTCCACGACCGGCGCCGCGGCACCCGATGCGGGCTTCATCATCCTTCCGCCCATCAGGTCGTGCCCAGCCTCTCGCATCGCCACCAGGCAGGCTTGCAGCCCGGTGGGCACCGCGACCGCGTCGCTGTTGAGCAGCAGCACGCGCCCGCAACCGAGCTCGCGCAACGCCTCGTCGATCAGCCGGTTGCTGCCCTGCGCAAATCCGAGATTGTCTTCGGAGCGGATGATGCGCACGCGGTCGCCCGCCGCGGGCAGCGTCGATACCAGGCGCTCGTAGTCGGCGGCGGCGGAAGCGTTGTCGAGGACGAGGATGCGCCGAATGCCTGTATCCAGGAGGGATTGGACACACCGGACGGCGAGGCTCGCCGTGTTGAAGTTGATCACGGTGGCGACCACGTCGTCCTGCGGGGCGGGGCTCATGACCGGAGAATTCTACCGGTCATGGGCCCTGCGACATGGTCTACTGCACGGCGAACACCTCGATGATGCCCACGCCGGTTCCGAGGTTGTAGCCGGAAACGATTGCCGTGTAGGCGCCCGGCTGGAGCGTGATGAGGATCGCCGACTCGAGCGGATTGGCGGGCGCGAAGCCGCTCGACTGGATCGTCGCCGCGTTCGCCTGGTTCTCCCAGTCATCGCTGCTCGCGATCACCGTCTGCCCCGAGTAGAGCTGGAGGATCGGATCCGCGAGGGCGCCGGGCACGCCGAGCGCCGTTAGGGAGGGTCCGCGAGCGCGCACCACCACCGTCTGCGGCCCGTTGCCCTGGATAATGAAGCCGCCGATCATCACGTTGTCGCCGGTGAGCACCTGTCCCCGGGTGGCGATGTTGATGAGCGGTGTCTGCACCTCGTCGACCTCGAACACCTCGACGATGCCGACTCCAGTGCCTCCGTTGACGCCGGAGACGATCGCCGTGTACGCGCCCGGATTCAGGGTGATGAGGATCGCCGATTCGAGCGCGTGTGCCGGCGCGAAGCCGCTGCCCTGCAGATCCACCACGTTCGCCGCCGAACCGTAGTTGTCGTTGGTGGCGATGACGGTCTGGCCCGAGAAGAGCGAGAGCGTCGGGTTGGCGAGCGCGCCCGGTACGCCGAGCGCGGTGAGCGACGGCCCGCGGGCACGCACGACCACCTTCTTCGGGGTGGTGCCGCCGATGATGAAGCCACCGATCATCACGTTGTCCCCGGTGAGCACCTGCATCCGCGTGGCGATGTTGGCGAGGCGGGGCGGGTTCGCCACCCTGCTCAGCTGGACAGTCTGGTTTAGGACCGCCGAGGTGCTTCCGGCGTAGGTCGAGCTGCCCCCGTACTGCGCGGTCATCGAGTGCGTGCCGACGGTCAGCGCCGAGGTAACGCAGGTTGCCTGGCCGCCCGAGAGGAGCACCGAGCAGATCGTGTTCGATCCATCCCGGAAGGTCACGGTGCCGGTGGGGGTCCCGGAACCGGCGCTGACAATCGCCGTGAAGGTCACCGACTGACCCGAGTTCGACGGGTTCGCGCTGGAGCTCAGCGTGGTGGTGGTGTTGAAGGAGCTCGGCGTCACCGCGTTGAAGGTGGCATCGTCCACCCGGAACGTGGTGAGGATGCTCGAGTCGGTGGCCACGGTGAACCTGAGCCGCACCGTCTGGCCCTTGAACGCGGTGACGTCGAATGCGTTGCTGAGAACCCACGCGCCCGCCGTCGAGTTGAGGTTCGAGAGGCTCGCCAAGGTCGCTAGCGTGGCGCCGCTGGTCGGGTTCTGCAGCCTGACCACCATCGTGTCGTAGGCGGACGCCGGCGACTCGGCGGTGGTGATGCTGTACCAGAACTGCACCGCCACGCTGGTTGCATTGCCGGGAATGAACACGTCCTGGTAGAGGCTATCCGACGCCGAGTCCACCCCGGCCATCAGGGCGTAATAGCTGCCCCCGTGCGAGAAGCTCGGGTTGTTGTTGATGACGGCGGTGCCGGTGGTCGACGTGAGCACCCAACCACTGCCGGGGCCGTTTTCGAAGCTGCCGTTGGTGAGCAGGTTGGTGGTGGTCTGCGCCGCGGCGATCGCGGGGATCAGCACCGCGAGGCAAAGGAGAATGCGAAGTAAGGCCGAACAAAAGAACGGTGTCATCTTTTTTTCTCACTTTTTTAGGGGGCGGATTCGCGTGAAGGCTAGCACAGATCTCCCGTCCGCCACACCCACCATTCGACGGATGAAAAGACGCAGGACTTGCTCTACGGGACCTTGAACACCTCGATGATTCCGACCCCGGTGGTGTTCCCCACGCCAGAGACGATAGCCGTGTAGGCGCCCGGATTGAGCGTGATGAGGATCGCGGACTCGAGCGCGTCGGCAGGCGCGAAGCCGCTCGACAGCAGCGCCGCCGCATTGCTGGCGGCCTGCCAGTTGTCGTTGCTCGCGATCACCGTCTGCCCGGAGTAGAGCGACAGCATCGGATTCGCGAGCGCGCCGGGGACGCCCAACGCGGTGAGCGAGGGCCCGCGGGCACGCACGACCACCGTCTGCGGTCCGCTGCCCTGGATGATGAAGCCGCCGATCATCACGTCGGCGTCGAGCTCCACCTTCCCACGGGTCGAGATGTTGAGGAGGGGTATGGTCAGCGCATCGACCTCGAAGACCTCGACGAGGCCTACCCCCGAGGTCCCTCCCAGCCCCTCGACGATCGCAGTGTACGGCCCGGGATTCAAAGTGACGAGGATCGCCGCTTCGAGCCCGTGCGGCGGCGCGAAGCCGCTCGCGTTCAGCTGGGCGATATTCGCGGCGGTGCCGTAGTCGTCGTTGCTCGCGATCACAGTCTGCCAGACGGAATCCTCATCCACCGTTTGGTGGATGCGCGTCTCCCTCACGGCACCGCGAAGACCTCGACGATCGCCACGCCCGTCGTGCCTCCCGCACCCGACACGATGGCGGTGTAGGCCCCGGGATTCAACGTGATGTAGATCGCCGCCTCCTGGGCGTTGGAGGGCGCGAATCCGCTCGACTGCAGCGTTGCCGCATTGCTCGCCGTTTGCCAATCGTCGTTGCTCGCGATCACCGTCTGACCCGAGAAGAGGCTCAACACCGGATTCGCCAGGGCCCCGGGCACACCGAGGGCCGTGAGCGAAGGCCCGCGCGCGCGCACCACGACCGTCTGCGGCCCGTTGCCCTGGATGATGAAGCCGCCGATCATCACGTTGTTGCCGGTGAGCACCGGCCCGCGGGTGGCGATGTTGATGAGAGGCGCAGTTAGCGCATCAACCTCGAACACCTCGATGATGCCCACGCCGGTGGTGCCGCCGGCGCCGAACACGATCGCGGTGTACGGGCCCGGGCTCAACGTCACGTACACCGCCGCCTCCTGTGGGTCGGACGGCGCGAATCCGCTCGCCTGGAGGGTCGCCGCGTTGCTCGCGGTTTGCCAGTCGTCATTGCTGGCGATCACCGTCTGCCCCGAATAGAGGTTCAACACCGGGTTCACCAGGGCACCGGGCACACCCAGGGCGGTGAGTGAAGGTCCGCGTGCGCGCACCACCACCGTCTTGGAGGTGGAGCCGCCGATGATGAAGCCGCCGATGAGGACGTTGTCGCCCGTCAGCACCGGCATGCGGGTCGCTATGTTGACCAGGCGCGGCGGGTTCACGAACGTCGCCGTGACCGTGTTGGCGGCCGTCATCGTGACCGCGCATGTACCGGTGCCTGAGCATCCTCCGCCCGACCAGCCGGTGAACTGCGATCCGGCGGCCGCCGCCGCGGTGAGCGTCACTGTCGCGCCCGAGCCAACATTCGCCGTGCAGGAAGAGCCGCAATTGATCCCCGCGGGCGAGGAGGTCACCGTGCCACTTCCGGTCCCCGCCTTCGCCACCGTCAGGGTGAAGGTCGGGCCGGCATTGTTGTCGAGCTGGCCGCGGACCTCGCCCCCCGGGAAAGCGTTGGTGTGGAAGTTCACGTACCAGAGACCGTTGAGGATATCGGCCTCGTCGGACTCGCTGTAATTCACCGTGCCGGAGAAGGGTGAGCTGCCGAGGTCGATCTTCACTCCGCCGTCGACACCGCGCGCGGCCGGACCGTGGAGATGCGCTCCCACAAGGGACCCCGAAAGGCCGGTGACGTTGAAGGAATAGGTGATCGTGTTGGCGATGGGGTCGATGGTGGCCGTTCCGGAGCCGCTCGCCGCGACCGCGTTCGGCGGCACCTCCTGCGTGCCGGAAATCCCCACGTTGAAAATGGTCGGTGCGGTCGTTACGTTGAACGTGGCCGTGACCGTTGTCGCAGCGCTCATCGTCACCGAGCATCCGCCGGTGCCGCTGCATCCACCTCCGGACCAGCCGGCGAATGCCGAGCCGCCGGAGGCGATCGCCGTCAACGTCACGCCCGAGCCCGAGCTGAAGCCGGTCGCGCAGGTCGAGCCGCAGTTGATTCCGGCGGGCGAAGAGGTGACCGTCCCCGAGCCCGTTCCGGTCTTGCTGACGGTGAGCGTGAACGTGGCAGCATTGACCACTTGGCTCAGCGCGCTCGAGGTGCTCGCTAGGTAGGTCGCATCGCCCGAGTACTCCGCCGTGATCGAACGGGTACCCGTGCTCAGGCTCGAGCTTGCGCATTGCGCCTGGCCCGAGCTCAAGGCAACCGCGGAGCAGATGGCCGTGGTGCCGTCCTTGAAGGTCACCGTTCCCGTTGGCGTGCCGCTGCCGCCGCTCACCGTCGCGGTGAAGGTCACCGACTGACCTGAGGTGGAAGGATTGGTGCCGGACACCAGAGCGATCGAGCTCGCGAGCGTCGAGGCCTCGAACGCTCCGATCGCGGGCGGGCTGGGCCGCGTGACGCCAGCGAAGTCATCGCTTGGCGCCCCCACTGTCGTGCCGGTTCCTGCCGCAGGCGACGTCGGGAAGATACGCAGGTTCGTGGGCTCCCCATGGAAGAGGACGCTCGCGCAGGTGGTAAGGACGCACCGCGAGTTGGTGCCGATGGTATTATCGCCGCCGCTCGGCGTGCCATTCACGGTGTTGCCGTAGAAGAGGTTGTTCGACGCATCAGACGGCGGGCTGTTGTACTGCATCGCGCCGTAGCTCGCGAATCCGGCCGACCCTGGGGGCGAACCGTTTCCCGGCGTTCCGGACGTCGCACTGTTCTCGGCGAAAATATTGTTGTTGACGCTCGCCCCGAATGATATGAGTGCTCCCTGAGAAGCGTTTCCGCCGCTGCCGCCGGCGCCGAGCGAGAAGCCACCGGCCCCGCCCACCGCCGAATTGGAATAGAACGTGTTGTTGTTGATCGATCCCCCGCTCGTCAGGTAGATCGCGCCTCCCTGCCCCCTGCCGCCGCTGGATCCCGGCGTCGCGGGATCGCCAAAGACGCTCTTGCCCGGCCCCCCGCGAGCGATGTTGTTACGGAACACGTTGTTCACAATCGTGGGAGAGGCACTCTGCGCATTGATCGCGCCGCCATACGCTTCCCCACCGCTCACGAAGCTGCTTCCGCCGCCCGCGTACCCCCGCGCCTCGTTGCCCAGGAAAATGTTCTTGCGCACCGTCGGGGAACCGCCGTCAATGAAGAGTCCCGCGCCCTTGGAAATGGAGCCGTCGTTCGAGGGTTGGAACAGCCCACCCGTGATCGTGAATCCCTCGATTACCGTCGAGGAGTTCGTGGACGTCGCCACCAGGACGCGCTTGTTGGCCCCGGTCGCATCGATGATCGTGTTCGCGGCGGTGCCGGTGGACTTGAGCTGCACACCCGTGGTGATCGCGATCGGGAAGACCTCCCCGAGCGCCACGTTGTAGGTGCCGGGCGCGACGTTGACCGCGTCCCCCGGGGCGCCCGAGGCCGCCTGGTTCATCGCGTAAGTGATGGTTTTGCAGGGGCTGCCCGAGGTCCTGCAATCGCCCGCATCGGCTCCCGTCGAAGCATTGACGAAGCGGGGTCCCACCGACATGGCCGAGGCCTCGAATGCGCCGATCGAGGGCGGATTGGGCCGCGTCGTGCCATCGAAGTCGGTCAGGGGCGCCCCGGACGCGGTGCCCGCCGCCTTGGCCGGCGATGCCGGCAAGATCCGCAGGTTCGACGGCGCGGCGTGGAACTGCGGGTCGAGCGTGACGGAGCTGGTGCCGAATGTGTCCCCGCCGTTGCCAGTGTTCGAGAAAAACAGGTTGTTCTTGATCGAAGGACTGCTGTTGGCCTGCGCGGCCCCGGCAAAGGCGGTTCCGTTCGCTCCCGAAGACGAGCCCGTGCCGCCGGCTCCGGCGAGGGCGCTGTTGCTCACGAAAATGTTGTTGACGAGGGTCGCGCCGCTCGCGTCGACCGCGCCGTTGAAGCCGCTTCCCCCCGCCCCGCCCGCGGCCGTGTTGGACGTCCCACCCGCGCCGCCCCGCGACACGTTGCCGTGGAAGGTGTTGTTGACGATGATCGCCGCGTCACAGCAAATGAAGAGCGCCCCCCCATGCGAGCTGCCCCCGTCGCCTCCCGCAGTTCCGTCGGTCTTGTTCGGGCCATCGCCGCCCCAGGCCGTGTTGGCGATGAAGACGTTGTTCTCGATGACGGGCGAGCCGCCGGACGAAACGATGGCCCCGCCATACGCCTCCTTCGAGAACGAAGACGCGGCACCCATGAATCCCCTCACCGTGTTGCCGGTGAAGATATTCCGCCGGATCTTGATCCCGGCTCCGACTCCGTTGGCGTCTATCAATATCGCGCCGCCGCCGATGTTGGTGCCCACCGGTGCCTCGTGGAAGCCGCCGGTGATCGTGAAACCCTGAATCACGGTCGAGGAGTTGCTGCCGATCGCATCGAAGAGACGCTTGTTCGCGCCGGTCGCGTCGACGATGGTGCCCGCCGCGGTGCCCGTCGCCTGGAGCTGGACGCCGGACCTCACGCTGATGGGGAAGACTTCGCCGAGGGCGCCGTTGTAGGTGCCCGGGGCGACGTTGATCGGATCGCCCGGCGTGCCAGGGGCCGCCTGGCTCATGGCGTAGGTGATGGTCTTGCACGGCGTCGCCTGGGTTCGGCAATCGGTCGTGTTGCTGCCCGTTGCTGCGTTGACGTAGCGCGCGCCCATCACCGTGGTGGTCGTGGCGGTGGCGGTGCGGGCGGTAGTCGAATACACGCTCACGCCCGCGATCTTCGAGAAGACCGCGAAGCTGTATTGCGTCGTCTGCGAAAGACCGGAGACGGTGGTGGAGGTGCTGGTGCCGAGGTCCACGATGGTCGCGGTCCCATCGGTCGGGCTCGTCGGCGCTACGGCGCCAGGCTTGTACACGAGCCTGTATTGGGATCCGCCGCCCGACCAGGCGAGGTCTACGGAATTGACGGTCGCATTCGACGCGGTGAGCGATGTCGGTACCGCGGGAGGAACGTATACCGAGATGCTGGTGGCATGGTTCCACGGCACTCGGGGA
>JBKJTM010000186.1:0-11296 GCA_046590805.1 Usitatibacter sp. | reverse complement strand
ACGTGGCGCGCATCATCCAGCGCACCCTCGCGGGCCGGCTCGGCGCCCAGGGCATGCCGGTCTCCGCGATCAGCGGCACCGGCATGCCCTGGGCGCCGAGCCGGCCCGCGAGGGTGCGCTGGATGATGCGCGCCACGTCCGTCGAGCCGGTGAACACCACGCCCTCGACGCGCGGGTCGCCTACGAGCGCCGCACCCACGGTCTCGCCCCGCCCGGGCAACAACAGGAGGACATCCTGCGGGACGCCCGCGGCGTGCAGCAGGCGCACCGCCTCCGCGGCGACGAGCGGGGTCTGCTCCGCCGGCTTCGCGAGCACGGTGTTGCCGGCGGCGAGCGCCGCGCTCACCTGGCCGGTGAAGATCGCCAGCGGAAAATTCCACGGGCTGATGCACACCACCGGGCCCAGCGGGACGTGCGTGCCCGCGCGCAATCGCTCGCCGGCCTGGCGGGCGTAGTAGCGCAGGAAGTCGACCGCCTCGCGCACTTCCGCCACGGCGTTGGCGTGCGTCTTGCCCGCCTCGCGCACGATGAGCGCGAGAAGCACCGGCATCCGCTCCTCCATCGCGTCCGCGGCGCGCGCGAGCATCGCCGCCCGTTCCCCCGAGGGGCGGGCGCCCCAGCCGACGCAAGCGACATGCGCCGCGGCGATCGCGGCGGCGACCTCGTCGCCGCTCGCCTGCGTCACGTTGCCAACGACTTCATCGAGACTCGCGGGGTTGCACACCGGCTCCGCCTCGCCCTGCGCGAGCGGGAGGGTGGGCAGGGCGCTCCATCGGAGGGCGCAGCTCTCGTCCCACGCGCGCGAAACCATCGCGAGACTCGCCTCGTCGGTGAGGTCCACGCCGCGCGAGTTGGGGCGGAGGGGGCCGAAGATCTCCCGCGGCAACGGGATGCGGGGATGGGGGGCGCCCAGCATGCCCGACTGCGTGGCTGCCTGCCTCGCTCCGGTCGCCGGATCGACGACCAGCTCGTCAGCGGACACCCGGGGATCGGCGATGCGATTGATGAAGGAAGTGTTGGCGCCGTTCTCGAGCAGCCGCCGCACCAGGTATGCAAGGAGCGTCTCGTGGGTGCCCACGGGCGCGTAGATGCGGCACGGACGCCCGAGCCTGCCTTCGGTCGCAGGGCCCACGACCCGCTGGTAGAGCGGCTCGCCCATCCCGTGCAGGCACTGGAACTCGTACTGGCCAGGCTGCCATTCGCCCGCCATGTGGTAGATCGAGGCGAGCGTCTGCGCGTTGTGGGTGGCGAATTGCGGATAGATGTCGCGCGGCGCGGCGAGCAGCTTGCGCGCGCAGGCGAGGTAGGAAACGTCGGTGTGCACCTTGCGCGTGTAGACCGGATAGTCGTCGAGGCCGTCGACCTGGGCGCGCTTCACCTCCGAATCCCAGTAGGCGCCCTTCACCAGGCGCACCATCAGCCGCCGGCGCGTGCGCCGCGCGAGGTCCACCAGGTAATCGATCACAAACGGGCAACGCTTCTGGTAGGCCTGCACCACGAAGCCGATGCCGTTCCAGCGCTCGAGACCGGGCTCGGCGCAGAGGCGCTCCAGGAGGTCAAGCGAAGGCTCGAGGCGGTCCGCCTCCTCGGCGTCCACGTTGATGCCGATGTCGTAGCGCTTGGCGAGCAGCGCGAGCGCCTTCACCCGCGGGTAGAGCTCCTCCATCACGCGGTCCATCTGCGCGTAGGCATAGCGCGGGTGCAGCGCCGAGAGCTTGATCGAGATGCCGGGCCCCTCGTGCACGCCGCGGCCCGCGGCCGCCTGCCCGATGGCGGCGATGGCGTTTTCGTAGGAGGCGCAATAGCGCGCGGCATCGGCCGCGGTCATCGCCGCCTCGCCCAGCATGTCGTACGAGTAGCGGAAGCCCATCGCCTCGAAGCGCGTTGCGTTCGAGAGCGCGTCCGCGATGGATTCGCCGGCCACGAACTGCTTGCCCATGAGTCGCATGCCGATGTCGACCGCCTTGCGGATCACCGGCTCGCCGAGGCGCGCGGTGGCCCGCGTGAGGCCGTTGGCGAGGCCCGCCTCGTCGTGGGTCGCGACCAGCTTGCCGGTGACCAGCAGGCCCCATGCCGCCGCATTCACGAACGGCGAGGCGCTCTGGCCCAGGTGCGCGCGCCAGTCGCCGCGGCCGATCTTGTCGCGGATCAGCGCGTTGCGCGTGGCGGCGTCGGGGATGCGCAGCAGCGCCTCGGCCAGGCACATCAGGGCCACGCCCTCCTCGCTCGAGAGCGAAAACTCCTGCAGCAGGCCCTGCACCATGTTCTCGCGCGCCATGCCGCCCTCGCGCGCTCGCAAGCCCTCGACCAGCCGCTTGGCGAGCGCCGCCACCGCCGGCTGCTGCGCGACAGCGAGCTCCGCCTCGGGGAGGAGCGCGGCGATGCACTCGGGTTCGGGCCGGCGGCGCGCGGCGGTGATCGCCTGGCGCAACGCGGGGCGCGCGGCGATGCGCGCGGCGATGCCTCCGAAGGGATGAGTCAGGTTGCCCATTGCCGCTGGGGCGATGCGGCGCGAGATGCTATTTCTTGTACGTGTCCGTCCGCGGCGCCGCGTCGCCGCTCGCCGCAGAAGTGCCGGCCGTGTCGTTCAGCGCCTTCATCACGCCGTTGTAGTCGTTGATCGCCGCGTTGGCGGCATCCTCGTTCGCCTTGATCGCGGCCTTGCGCTGGTCGAGGTAGCCGGTCATGCACTCCTTGTACGCCTTCAGGTCGTTGTCGAAGGTGCGGCGCACCATCTTGTCGGCCATCATGACGCGCGAGGGCATCTGCGGCACCGGCTCGCACTTGGCCTTCGGCACCTCCACCGCCTGCTGCGCGGAGGCGGTGGCGCATGCGGCGAGCAGCGCCGTTGCGAGGAATACGTGTTTCATCGTGGCTCCTTGGCTCACTACTTCTTCGGCGCGCCGGGGTTGGTGACGTTGTCCTTCTTCTCGGAGGCGCGCGCCTTCTCGGCGTCGGCCCGGGAGGCTTCCTGGTCGGCGCGGATCTTCTCCATCACCTTGTTGTGCTCGTCGGCGGCGGCGCTGCTGGCCGCCTCGTGCGCCTTCACCGACGCCTTGCGATCGGTGATGTAGCCCATGATGCATTCCTTGTAGGCCTTGATCTGCCCTTCGAATGCCTTCACTTCGACGTCGCTCTTGAGGTTCTTGAGGCCGGGGTAGCCGGGCTTGGGCTCGCACTTCTGCTCGGGCACACCGGGGGATTGCGCCCAGGACGCCGAGGCGGCGGCGGACAGCAGGAATACGGCAAGGGCGGATCGCTTCATCGGGCACCTCTCGATTGGGGATTTTGTGGGCGCGTAGCTTAACGCAAAAGGGTGCGCAAGCTCATTCGGGCACGGCGACGGTGTAGTTGAGCGCGAGCCTGCCGCCGTCGGGGTAAATGGTCTGTCCGGTGAGGTACGAGGCGTCGTCGCTCGCGAGGAACACGGCGACCGAGGCGATCTCCTCCGGCTGGCCCATGCGCCCGAGGGGCGTGCGCGACAGGATCTTGCGCTCCGCCTCGCGATTGCCGAGGACGGCTTTGCGCGCGAGCTCCGTGAGGATGGTGCCGGGCCCGATGCCGTTCACGCGGATGCCGTGGGGCGCGAGCGAAACGGCCATCACCTTGGTGAGCTGGTTCAGCGCCCCCTTGGACACCACGTAGGCGACCTGGTTTGGGATCGCCATCACGGCATTCACGCTCGACATATTGACGATCGCGCCGCCACCACCCTGCGCGACCATCTGCCGCGCGGCGGCCTGGCCGGCGAGGAAGGCGCCCTTCAGGTTGACCGCGAGGACGCGGTCGAAGTCCTCTTCCTCGAGGTCGAGGAATTCCGCCGCATGCACGATGCCCGCGTTGGCGACGAGGATGTCGAGCCGCCCGTAGGCCTTGACCGCGGCGGCGACGGCCGCGTCCACTTCCTTCCTGCGGGATACATCGCAGCCGACGAAAGTGGCCGAAAGGCCCTCCGCGCTCAGCGTGCCGGCGGCCTCCAGGCCACGGGAATGGTCGCGCTCGGCGAGGACCACCTTCGCGCCCTCGCGCGCCATGGCGCGGGCGCAGGCAAGGCCGATACCCTGTCCCGCGCCGGTCACCAGCGCGACCTTTCCGGAGAGCCTCACCGGGGTCAGAGCGCCGACTTGGCGACTTCCGCCAGCTCCGCGCAGAAGGCTTCCATCTTCGGCGGGCAGCTCTGCTTGGCGCGCGAGTAGAGCGACTTGGCGTCTTCCTTGGCGGTAAGGCTGCGCACGTGCTTGTCGACGAAGACCTTGAACTTGGGATCGCCCTGGTAGCGGCGGGCGAACTGGTCGACGTTCTTCCACTCCACCGCGAGGCGCATCAGCGCGTCGGTGAAGACATCCTCGGTGAGGACGGTGTCGCAGTGGCCGAACTCCTGCCACGTCTTGTACATGAGGTCCCAGTTGACCACGCGGTCCATGGCCTTCTCGGCCGCCGCGGACTCGCTCGGGCTGCAGGTCTTGCCCTGCGCCTGGGCGCCGCAGGCGGCGAAGGCGAGCACTGCGAGCACCACGCCGATCGTTTTCATCAGGCAGCCATTCCCGGACGTCGTCCGGCGTTGTCGAGACGCTGGTGAATCGCGCGCACGATGCCCGCGGCATCGAGCCCGCAATCGGAGAGGAGGACCTGCGGATCGCCATGCTCGACGAACTGGTCGGGCAGCCCCAGCATCATTAACGGCATTGCCAGGCCATCGGATGACAGCGCCTCGGCGACCGCGCTTCCGGCGCCGCCGGCGATGGCGCTTTCCTCCACCGTGACGAGGAGCTCGTGGGTGGTCGCCAGGCGGAAGACCAGCTCGCGGTCGATGGGCTTCACGAAGCGCATGTTGGCGACGGTGGCGTTCAGCTCGCCGGCGGCGGCGAGCGCGGACGCGAGCATCGAGCCGAAGGCGAGGATCGCGACCCGTTTGCCCTCGCGGCGCACCTCGCCACGGCCGACGGGCAGCGCCTTCATCGCCTTCTGCAGCGCGACGCCGGGACCGGCGCCGCGCGGGTAGCGCACCGCGCTCGGCCCGGGCAGCGTGAAGGCGGTGTAGAGCATCTGGCGGCACTCGTTCTCGTCCGAGGGCGCCATCACCGTGAGGTTGGGAATGCAACGCAGGTACGAATGGTCGAAGGCCCCGTGGTGCGTGGGCCCGTCGGCGCCGACCAGGCCGCCGCGGTCGAGCGCAAACACCACCGGCAGGTTCTGCAGCGCGACGTCATGGATCAGCTGGTCGTAGCCGCGCTGCAGGAACGTGGAATAGATCGCGACGACGGGCTTCAGGCCCTCGACCGCGAGACCCGCGGCGAAGGTGACGGCGTGCTGCTCGGCGATGCCGACGTCGAAGTAGCGCTCGGGGAACTCCTGGGGGAATTTCACCATTCCCGAACCCTCGCGCATCGCGGGCGTGATGCCGATCAGGCGTGCATCGGCGCGCGCCATGTCGCACAGCCACTCGCCGAACACCTGCGTGTAGGTGGGCCGCGGCTTGGCGTCGGCCGCGGGCTTCGCCTTCACGATGCCCACGCCCGGGTCGAACTTGCCGGGCCCGTGGTAGGTGATCGGGTCTTCCTCGGCGAGCTTGTAGCCCTGGCCCTTCTTCGTCACCACGTGCAGGAACTGCGGGCCGTCGAGGCGCTTCACGTTGTTCAGCGTGTCGACGAGGACGTCGAGGTTGTGCCCGTCGATCGGGCCGGTGTAGTTGAAGCCGAATTCCTCGAACATCGTCGAGGGCGTGATCATGCCCTTGGCGTGCTCTTCCAGCCGCTTGGCGAGCTCCATCACGCCGGGCGCGGCCGACAGGACCTTCTCGGCGGTCTTCTTGGTCGCGGCGTAGAACCGGCCCGACATCAGCTTGGCGAGGTAGTTGTTGAGCGCGCCTACGTTCTCCGAGATCGACATGTCGTTGTCGTTCAGGACCACGATCACGTTGGCGCCGGTCTGCTCGGCGTTGTTGAGGGCCTCGAACGCCATGCCGGCGGTCATCGCGCCGTCGCCGATCACGGCGATCACATGGCGGCCGGTGCCCTGGCGATCGGCAGCGACCGCCATGCCCAGCGCGGCGGAGATCGAGGTGGAGGAATGCGCGGTGCCAAAGGTGTCGTAGACGCTCTCCTCGCGGCGCGGAAAGCCGGCGATGCCGCCCTTCTGGCGCAGCCGCCCCATGCCCTCGCGCCGGCCGGTGAGGATCTTGTGCCCATAGGTCTGGTGGCCCACATCCCAGATGAGGCGGTCTTCGGGGGTGCGGAACACGTAATGCAGGGCGATGGTGAGCTCCACCGTGCCCAGATTGGAGGACAGGTGCCCGCCGGTGGAGGCGACCGAATCGACGATGAAGCCGCGCAGCTCCGTGGCCAGCTGGCCGAGCTGCTTGCGGTCGAGGCCGCGGAGGTCCGCGGGGTCTGAGATCGTCTCGAGAAGCGGGAAAGAGGTCATCTCGGGGCCATTCTAACGCTCACGGTGGACGATGAACTCCGCGATCTCCCGCAGGCGGTCGGCGCGCGCATCGAAGCCGCCGAGCGCCTGGCGCGCCTGGGCGAGCAGGTCCTCGGCGAGGCGCTTCGCCTCCGGCAGCCCCATCAGGCTCGTGTAGGTCGGCTTGCCCGCCGCCTTGTCCTTGCCCGCGGTCTTGCCGAGGGTGCCGGCGTCGCCCTCCTCGTCGAGGATATCGTCGACGACTTGAAATGCGAGGCCGATGCATTTGGCGAAGCGGTCGAGATGCTCGTGGTCCGCCGGCGCCAGCTCGCGCCCGCAATACGCGCCCATCAGAATCGAGGCGCGGATAAGCGCCCCGGTCTTGAGGATGTGCATGTACTCGAGCTCGGGGAGCGTGAGCGTCTTGCCGACGGCGTCGAGGTCGATCGCTTGGCCGCCGGCCATGCCGCGCGAGCCGCAGGCGACGGCGAAGAGCTGCAGCATCTTCAGCTGGCGGGTGGGGTCGTCCGCGAGGCGATGCTCGGCGAGGAGCTGGAACGCGAGGCTCTGCAGGGCGTCGCCCGCGAGCAGCGCCGTGGCCTCGTCGAATTCGACATGGCAGGTGGGCTTGCCGCGCCGCAGGACGTCGTCGTCCATGCAGGGCAGGTCGTCGTGGATGAGCGAATAGGCGTGGATCATCTCCACGGCGCAGGCGGGAATCCGCACGCGCTCGACATCGGCCTCGGTGAACTCGCCCGCCGCATGGACCAGCATCGCGCGCACGCGCTTGCCGCCCCCGAGCGTGGAATAGCGCATCGCGTCGTGCAGGCGGGCCGGCGCCACACGCCCGCCAGGCATGAGCGCGGCCAGCGCCGCTTCGGTGCGCCCGGCAACATCTCGCGCCCATGCCTGGAAATCGCCGGGATGCGGCGCGACGGCGAGGGCGCCGGGCGCCCGCTGCGAATGCGGTGCCATCACTTGTCGGGGTTGAAGTCCCGCAGCTCGCCGCCATCCAGGATAGCGACGCGGGCCTGGGCGTCCGCAAGCTTCGACTCGCAGAACCTGATCAGCTCCGCTCCGCGCTGGTAGGCGACGAGCGATTCCTCGAGGGGAAGCTTGCCGTCCTCCATTCGGGCGACCAGGGATTCGAGCTCCTCGAGGGCCTTTTCGAAGCTGAGGGCCTCGGCGGCGGAAGTCGGGACGGGCTGGGGCATGGGCAGACGCGCGGAAAGACCATCATTTTGCCCGAGATTGGGACCGCGACGAGAACCGCCCCCGGGCCGTAAAATGTCCTCTCCCCGAAAGGATGGCGCCCATGGACGAAGTGCTCACCGCCCCTCCCCCGATCGCGCTCACTTCCATCCCGCCGGTCACCCTCACGGGCAAATTGATCCGCCTGGAGCCGTTGAGCGAGGCCCACATCCCGGACCTCGAGTACGCGTGCAAGGACCCGCCGGACAGCCGCCGCACCATCTGGCGGTACCTCCTCGACGCCCGCCTCTACCGCGAGGGGGGCATGCAGCGCGTGGTGAAGGAATTCCTCGCGCGCCAGGCGAGGGGAACCGACATGCCGCTCGCGATCATCGACCTCAAGAGCGGCAACGCCTGCGGCACCACGCGCTTCCTGGAGATCCAGTGCGAGCACCTCGCGGTCGAGATGGCCACCTGGATCGGCCTGGGCTTCGACCGCGATGCCGACAACCTCGAGAGCAAGTACCTGATGCTCCAGTACGCCTTCGAGGAGCTCGGACTCATGCGGGTGCAGTTCAAGATCGACACCCGCAACTTCAATTCCATCGATGCGATCGAGCGCATCAAGGCCACGCGCGAGGGGCTCGCGCGCAACCACATCCTGCTGCACGACGGCACGCCGCGCTCATCCCTGCTCTACTCCATCCTCGACAGCGAATGGCCGGCGGTGAAGCTGCACATGGAGCACCTGATGGCGCGCGCCAAGCGCTGAGCCAGGCGCCCGCGGGGGTTGCGATTGAAACCCGTCCCTACACGAAGGTCTTGAAAAATAAGGGAACTTGGCCCAAAATCGCGGTCTGACTTGGTGCAAGAAGTTGAAGCAAACGGTTCAACGATCCGGGACGGAGCTGCAGAGTTAAAAGCTAGCTGACTCAATTGCCCGCTTGTTGTTTTCATCTTCGATTTTCCGGGGGTGCGGATAATGACGGATCTCGCGAGTCAAAAGGCGCTCACGCGCTCGGCTCCCAACCTTCCGCTGTCGTGGTACTTCGACCCCAGGATGGCAGCGGTCGAAGAGAAGCTCCTTTTCGCCAACGGCCCGGGCTACGTCGCCCACGAGCAGATGGCGCCCAATCCGAGCGACTATCGCGTGCTCGACTGGCGCTCCTCCGGCGCCTGGTCGCTGGTGAACAACGGCGGCGAGCACAACCTGGTCTCCAACGTCTGCCGCCACCGGCAAGCCATCATGCTGAAGGGCTCGGGCAATCTGCCCGGCGGCACCATCACGTGCCCGCTGCATCGCTGGAGCTACGACGCCGAGGGCAAGCACCTCGGAGCGCCCTCGTTCCAGGAAAAGATCTGCCTTGATCTTCCGAAGCAGGGCCTGCAGAAGTGGAATGGCATGCTGTTCAACGGCAAGCGTCACGTCGCGCGCGACCTGGCAAGGCTGGGCGTCGCGAAGGAGCTCGACTTCGAGGGCTATCGCCTCAACAAGATCGAGACCACGGAATACGACTTCAACTGGAAGACCTTCATCGAGGTCTACCTCGAGGACTACCACGTCGGCCCGTTCCATCCGGGCCTGGGCAAGTTCGTCACCTGCGACGACCTGCAGTGGGAGTTCGGCGACTGGCACAACGTGCAGACGGTGGGCGTGAACCAGCGCCTGGGCACGCCCGGGAGCGACACCTACAAGCGGTGGCACGACGCGGTGCTCAACTTCAGGGACGGCGAGCCGCCGCCGCATGGCGCGATCTGGCTCACCTACTACCCCAACGTGATGGTGGAGTGGTACCCGCACGTGCTGGTGATCTCGACTCTCTACCCGCGCGGGCCGGAGAAGTGCCTGAACGTGACCGAGTTCTACTACCCCGAGGAGATCGCGCTCTTCGAGCCCGAGTTCATGGAAGCGCAGCAGAAGGCATACCACGAGACCGCGAAAGAGGACGAGGAGATCTGCGTGCGCATGACCGAAGGGCGCCGCGCGCTATTGGCGGACGGGCGCGAGGAGCACGGCCCGTACCAATCGCCGATGGAGGACGGGATGGTGCACTTCCACGAGTTCATCCAGCGGGAGATCGGGCAGCACGTCTGATGTCGTCCCGGACGCGGCTTCTGCCCCATGTCGTCCCCGACGCGGCTTCTGCCCCATGTCGTCCCGGACGCGGCTTCTGCCGCAGCGGTCCGGGACCCAATGCGAAACGGGGCGGCCAATGCCGCCCCGTTTTCCTTTTTGCCCCTCTCCTTATTCCTTGTCGAACTCGTGCACCACCGCCCACAGCGTCGCGTAGGTGTGCGCGGCGAAGTCGCGGTGCAGCTCCTCGTAGTCCTCGGCGCGGATGGGCCCGCGCTCCTTGCCCTTGCGGATCTCGTGCCAGCGGAGCTGGATCCGCTCGCGGACCGGGTGCGGCGGCATCGCCGGACGGCGCAATAGCGGACTCGTGCCGGCGAACAGGCGCCGCTTGAGCGTCACGTCCGCCGAGGAGATGCGGAAGAGCTTGGTGAGCATGTTCGAGGTGGCGCCGTGGCGGATGAAGTGCTCGAGCTGCCGCGAGCGCTTGTTCAGGTAATCGACCTGCCGCAACCCGTGCTCCAGCGAGCCGGCGTCGATCTGGATCGCGACGCGGGGCTCGGTCATCTCGGCCAGTTGCACCAGCTCGGCGGAGCTCAACGCCTGCAGCTCCGCGATCTGACTGTCGCTGAATCCCGCGGGGGTAGGCGTGTGCTCCGCCGCAGCCGATTGCAGCTCCCTGATGAGCTGAGCCAGAGCCAGCAGGCGCAGCTGCTGGTCGCGAATGATGATCATCGGGTCTCCCCTCCACTGACGGCGGCGCCGATGGCCTCGGGGCCGCACATGGCAAAAATGCCGCGACGGGAATTCCAAGTCAATCGCAAATCCCTTTTTTTCTTGGCCCAGGGATTGGCGCGGCGGCCGGGCAGGGAATTTGCAGTCGAACGGCGTCGACCAGGGGCTGAAAGTGAGCCCTTCCAATCACCTCGCGTCAATCGCCGCGCCGCAGCGCTTCAGTCCTCCTCGCGCTCCAGCTTGAACTGCGAGGCAAGCTGCGACTGGGTCTGCGGAGGCACCGCGGAATAGTGGCTGAATTCGATGGTGTACGCGCCCTGGCCGCCGGTCACCGAGCGTAGCCGCGCCTGGTACTCGTTCACCTCCGAGAGCGGGACCATACCGCGGATGGCCATCAGGTCGCCCCCGGTCGATTCCGTGCCCGTCACCTGCCCGCGCTTGCTCGACAAATCCGAGGTAAGGTCGCCGACGAAACGGTCCGGCGCGGTGATCTCGATGGTGACGATCGGCTCCAGCATGATTGGCGCCGCCTTGAGCACCGCGTCGATCACCGCCTTGCGCCCCGCGGTCACGAACGCGATCTCCTTGGAATCCACCGCGTGGCTCTTGCCGTCGTAGACGATCACGCGCACGTCCTCGACCGGGTAACCGGCGACGACACCGTGGTCGAATGCCTGGCGCACGCCCTTCTCGACCGCGGGAATGAACACCGTGGGAATGGTGCCGCCCTTCACCTGGTCGACGAACTCGAACCCCGAGCCGCGCGCCAGCGGCTCGATCTTGAGATAGACCTCGCCGAACTGGCCCGCCCCGCCCGTCTGCTTCTTGTGGCGGGGCGGGCCAGTTCGGCGAGGTCTATCTCAAGATCGAGCCGCTGGCGCGCGGCTCGGGGTTCGA
>JBKJTM010000157.1:0-6274 GCA_046590805.1 Usitatibacter sp. | reverse complement strand
GCAGGGGATCGGCGGCCAACTCCGCCGTCTGCTACTGCCTCGGCATCCCGCTCGCGCAGGTCGGCCGCAAGCTCATGCCCAACGGCGAGCGTTATCTGCGCACCATCGGGCGCCTTTCCGCGATCCACCCCGCGCGCCTCCTCGCCGCGAGCCTCGATGTGGCGAGCCGCTGCGCCTTCAGCCTGGACGAGATCCGCTACGAGTATCCGCAAGAGCTGGTGCCGCAAGGCGAGACGCCGGCCTCGCACCTGCGCCGCCTCACCCATGAAGGGCTGGAGCGTCGCTATCCGCAGGGCGCTCCGTCCGCGGTCGTGCAAACCGTGGAGCACGAGCTACGCCTCATCGCCGAGCTCGCCTACGAGCCCTTCTTCCTCACCGTGCACGACATCGTGCATTTCGCGCGCGGCCAGAAAATCCTCTGCCAGGGCAGGGGATCGGCGGCCAACTCCGCCGTCTGCTACTGCCTCGGCATCACCGAGGTCGATCCCGGCCGGATGTCGGTGCTGTTCGAGCGCTTCATCTCCCGGGAGAGGAACGAGCCGCCCGACATCGACGTCGATTTCGAGCACCAGCGGCGCGAGGAGGTGATCCAGTACATCTACGCCAAGTACGGCCGCGAGCGCGCCGCCATCGCCGCGGTGGTCATCACCTACCAGCCCCGCAGCGCGTTGCGCGACGTCGGCAAGGCGCTGGGGTTGTCGCTCGACCAGGTCGACCTGCTGTCGAAATCGATGTCCTGGTGGGACAACCGCGATGCGCTGCAGAAGCGGCTGGTGGAAGGCGGCTTCGACCTGTCCAGCCGCGTGACCCAGCAGGTCCTCGACCTCACGCAGCAGCTGGTCGGCCTCCCGCGCCACCTCTCGCAGCACCCGGGCGGATTCGTGATCGACAACCGCCGGCTCTCGCGCCTGGTGCCGGTCGAGAATGCTTCGATGCCGGAGCGCACCGTCATCCAGTGGGACAAGGACGACCTGGACGCGATGGGGCTCCTCAAGGTCGACGTCCTCGGCCTGGGCATGCTCTCCTGCATCCGCCGCGCCCTAAACTTGGTCAATGGAGTGGGGATGGATCACGGTTCACACGCTTGTGGTCCGTCCCCATTCCGACCCCTGACAATTGACCAGATTCCGCCGGAGGATCCGAAGGTCTACGAGATGATCCAGCGCGCGGACACCATCGGCGTCTTCCAGATCGAGTCGCGCGCGCAGATGTCGATGCTGCCGCGGCTGAAGCCCGCGTGCTTCTACGACCTGGTGATCGAGGTCGCGATCGTGCGCCCGGGGCCGATCATGGGACGCATGGTGCATCCGTACCTGCGCCGCCGCGAGGGCAAGGAGAGCGTCACCTACGCGAGCGAGGCGGTGAAGAAGGTGCTGGAGCGCACGCTCGGTGTCTCGATCTTCCAGGAGCAGGTGATGCAGCTCGCGGTCGTGGCCGCAGGATTCACGCCCGGCGAGGCGGACAGGCTGCGCCGCGCGATGGCCGCGTGGAAGCGGCGTGGCGGCATCGAGCCGTTCCGCGACAAGCTGATCGGCGGGATGCTCGATCGTGGCTACGAGCGCGAGTTCGCCGAGCAGATCTACCAGCAGATCCAGGGCTTCGGCGAGTACGGCTTTCCCGAGTCCCACGCGGCGAGCTTCGCGTTGCTGGTCTACGTCTCCAGCTGGATCAAGTGCCACCAGCCCGCGGCCTTCGCCTGCGCGCTCCTGAACAGCCAGCCGCTGGGGTTCTACTCGACTTCATCCATCGTCCAGGATGCGCGCCGCCATGGCGTGGAGCTGCGGCCGGCGGATGTGCAGGTGAGCGCGGTGGATAGCACTCTCGAAGCTCGTCATTCCGGGAATCCAGCACTCAGGCTCGGCCTGGGCTTGATCAAGGGCTTCGGCCTGGAAGCCGCAAAGCGCCTCGTCGATGCACGCGAGCGCGGCCTGTTCATCTCCACCGAAGATCTTGCCCGCCGCGCCGGCCTCGACCGCTCCGATCTCAGCTGCCTTGCCGCCGCCGATGCGCTTGCCAGCCTCGCGGGCCACCGCCGCGAGGCGCTCTGGGAAACGCTAGCCGTCGATGCACCGACCCAGCTCGCCATCCCCGCGATCGCGGTCGCGCCACCGCCGCTCGCGATGCCCACCGAAGGCGACAACATCGTCGGCGACTACAACTCCATGGGCCTCACCCTTCGCCGCCATCCGCTCGCCCTGTTGCGAGAGCGACTGAAGAAGAACCGCCTGCGAAGCTCCGAGGACCTCTCGCATGCCCGCAACGGCCAGCTCATACGCGTCGCCGGCATCGTCACCTGCCGCCAGCGCCCCGCCACTGCGAGCGGCGTGATTTTCGTCACGCTCGAGGACGAGGTGGGCCACGTGAACGTGATCGTGTGGAACGACCTGGCCGAGCGCCAGCGCCGCGAGCTGCTCGGCGCGAGGCTGCTGGCCGTCCACGGGGAAGTGCAGCGCCAGGGGCTCGTGGTCCACGTCCTCGCCCGCAAGCTCGAGGACCTGAGCGCGCTCCTCGGGCGGCTTTCAACCAACAGCCACGACTTCCACTAGCACTCTCCCCTGCGGGCCGTCATCTCTTTCGGAAACAACAGGTAGCAGAAGAATGTGACGGTATCATCTGGGCATTTCTCGCCCGAGTCGCGCGCGACATGAAGAAATTACCGATCCTCGGAGCCCTGGCCCTCGCGATGTCGTGCGGATTGGGCCAGGCAGCCATCCAACCGCCGCAGCAGCTCGCCGAGCTCATCGACCTCGATCTCGAGCAGCTCACGCGCGTCACCGTCACCTCGGCATCGAAGCGCGAGGAGCGCCTGGTCGATGCCGCGGCATCCATCTTCGTCATCACCGCGGAGGACATCCGTCGCGCGGGCGTGACCTCGCTAGCCGAGGCATTGCGCCTCGCGCCCAACCTGCTGGTCGTCCGTGGCGACACCAGCCAATACATCGTGAGCGCGCGCAGCGGGCTCGCGGGCTCGGCCAACAAGATGCTGGTGCTGATCGACGGCCGCACCGCCTACACGCCGCTTTTCTCCGGAGTCTTCTACGACGCGCTCACGGTGATGGTGGAGGACGTGGAGCGCATCGAGGTGATCAGCGGCCCCGGCTCCACGCTCTGGGGCACCAACGCGGTGAACGGCGTGATCAACGTGATTTCCAAATCGGCGCGCAGGACCGAGGGCGGGCTATTGACCGGCGGCGCGGGCGACCAGGATAAGGGCGGGGGCGCGCGCTATGGGTGGTCGTCAGGGTCGAATGGCAGCGTGCGCGCCTACGCGCGCTATTTCGACCGCGGCGAGCACCGTCTGGCGAGCGGCGCCTCGGCGATGGATGGGGCGAGCCGGTGGCAGGCCGGACTGCGCGGGGACTGGGACCAGGCGAGCCAATCGGCCACGCTCCAGGGCGACGTCTATGCAGCGAACATCGGCAACCTGGGGGGCGCACGCGACCTGTCGGGCGGCAATGTGCTCGGCCGCTGGCGCGCGAATCTCGGCGGCGAATCCTCGCTGGTGCTGCAGGGCTACTACGACCGCACCGCGCGCGAGCATGCCGGCAGCTTCAAGGAAGAGCGCGACACACTGGATGTCGAGGTGCAACACACGAGCCGGCCGTGGACCGCCCACCGCTTCACCCTCGGCAGCGGCTATCGCGCCTCGCGCGACAGGACCGAGCCCACGCCCATCCTCGCCTTCATTCCGGCGAGCCGGACGCTCACGCTCGCGAGCCTCTTCGCCCAGGACGAAGTCGCGCTTGCGGCCAACCTGCGCGCGACGCTGGGGCTGCGCGCCGAGCGCAACACCTACACCGGCGTCGAGTGGTTGCCGAACGCGCGCCTCTCCTATGCGCTCACTGCGGACGACGTCCTCTGGGCCGCGCTCACGCGCACCGTGCGCTCGCCCTCGCGGATCGATCGCGACCTGGTGGGCGTGCCGCCCTTCCGCATCGCGCAGAACGAAGCTTTCCAGCCCGAGATCGCGAACGTCGCGGAGGCAGGCTATCGCGGCAACATCGGGCGGGCCCTGTCCCTTTCCTTTACCGCGTTCCATCACCGCTTCAAGCAGCTGCGCACCCTCGAGCCCCTCGGCTCGGGCCAAGTGATCGCCAATGGCGCGGAGGGCCGCGTGAGCGGGCTGGAGGGGTGGGGGGATCTCAGACCGTTCAGCGACTGGCGGCTCGTGTGGGGCTTCAGCGTGATGCGGGAGAAGACGCAGATCCTCCCCGGCCGAGTGAACCTCACCGAGGCACCGCTCGGCAACAACCCGCGTCGCACGGCGTCGCTGCGTTCGCTCTGGAACGTCACGCCCTCCACGCAGCTCGACCTCATGTTGCGTTACGTCGGAGCGCTCCCGAATCCGGCCGTTCCCGCGTACACCGAGCTCAATGCTCGCCTCGGCTGGCGCGTTTCGCGGTCGCTCGAGCTGGCCCTGGTCGCCATGAACGCGCTCGATCGCGACCATGCGGAGTTCGGCGCGCCGGCGGTGCGGGCGGTATTCGAGTCGAGCTACTTCATCCGGGCGGCATGGACGTTCTGATTCACGCACGACGGGGGCTTTGCTGGATGGCCGTGGCGACGCTATGCGCGCTTTCGCCGGTGGCGCACGCGCAGCAGGCCGCCGAGGCGACCGTCAAGGCGGCATTCCTGTACAAGTTCGCGGGCTACGTCGAGTGGTCCGACCGCGCGGTCGGCGCGGTGGAGGCGCCCTTCACGATCGGCATCGTCGGCGCCGACGACGTAGCCGCCGAGCTCGAGCGGCTGGTGCCCGGCCGGATGGTGATGAACCGCCGCGTGGTGGTGCGCCGGCTGAAGGAGAACGAAGCGCCGAAGGGCGTGCATCTCCTGTTCATGGGCCGGGGCGAGGCGAACCCGCGCCCGATGGTGCGCGCCGCGCAGCAGCAGGGCACGCTCACCGTGACAGAAACCGAACGCGGCCTCGACATGGGCAGCGTCATCAACTTTCTCACGCTGGACGACCGTGTCGGCTTCGAGGTGTCGCTCGAGTCGGCGGAGCGCAGCGGGCTGCGCATCAGCTCCCGGATGTTGGCGGTGGCGCGCCGCGTGGTGCCGCGCTCGTGAGCGTCATGCAGGCGATCCAGAGGTCGGTGCGCCGCAAGGTGATGCTGCTGGTGCTTGCGATCACCGTGTCGGCGCTCGCGATGAGCGCGGCGGGCCTGGCGATCTACGACCTGCAGTCCTATGAGCGCCAGTACAGCACAGACCTCCTGAGCCAGGCCGAAGTGCTCGCGCGCGCGAGCGGGCCGGCGCTGTCGTTCGGCGACAGCCGCACCGCGGAGAAGGACCTGTCGGTGATGCAGGTGCATCCCCGCGTCCTCGCCGTGGCCCTTTATACGCGCGAAGGCAAGCTCTTCGCGACCTATTCGAAGCCCGGAACCGCCGCGCAGCCATTCCCCGCGAGCCCGGGGCCGGTGGGATATACGGTCGAGGACAAGCAGATCTCGCTTTTCCGCCCGGTCGTGGAGAACGGCGAGGTGATCGGCACCATCCACATGCGCGGCATGTACCAGCCGTGGGACCGGCTCAAGGATTACCTCACGATCCTCGTGTTCGTGATGATCGCGAGCCTCGCGGTCGCCGCACTCCTGTCGGGGTGGCTGCAGAGCGCGATCACCGCGCCGATCGTGGAGATCGCGCAGGTCTCGCGCGAGGTGATGGCGAAGCGCGACTATTCGTTGCGGGTGCGCAAGACCACCGAGGACGAGATCGGCGAATTGGTGGATGCGTACAACGCGATGCTGGCCGAGGTCGGCCGCCGCAACGAGGCGCTGCGCGAGGCCGACCAGCGCAAGGACGAGTTCCTCGCGACCCTTGCGCACGAGTTGCGCAACCCGCTGGCGCCGATCCGCAACGCGCTCGAGATCCTCAAGCTCGCCGGCGACGATCCCGCCAGGTCGATCAAGGCGCGCGAGATGATGCAGCGCCAGGTGAGCCAGATGGTGCGCTTGGTGGACGACCTCCTCGACGTATCGCGCATCACCACCGGCAAGCTCGCGGTGCGCAAGGCCACCTTCGACCTCCACGGCGCGCTGTCGGACGCCATCGAGACCGCCAAGCCGTTCATCGAGTCGCGCAAGCACTCGTTCGAAGTCGAGCTGCCCCGCGGCGCCACCGTGGTCGACGGCGACCGCACGCGCCTGGCGCAGGTGTTTTCCAACCTGCTCAACAACGCGGCGAAGTACACCGAGCCCGGTGGGCGGATCCAGCTCGCCCTTCGCCAGGATGGGAGCGACGCGGTGGTCACGGTGCGCGACAACGGCATCGGCAT
>JBKJTM010000150.1:0-3511 GCA_046590805.1 Usitatibacter sp. | reverse complement strand
CGCCGAAGCCGAAGGTCCGTTGATGGTGAAGCAGCCGCGGCTTGGCCTTGTCCGAGATGTCCCAGAGCTTGAAGCCGCCATCCGCATAACCGGCCTTCATGAAGTTGCGGATCAGCGCGATGTCGCCCGGCTTCACCTTCATGTCGGTGGCGAGCTCGGTGTCGGTCGCGGGGCGGCCACTGGCGTTCGAAAGCCTCGCCTCGGCCTCCACCAGGCGCTGCGCGCCGCGCCGCAGCAGGTGGCGGTTGTTCATCTCGACGTTGGTGATCATCACGTCGCCGGCGACGCGGACCTTGTGGGTGTGCGACTGGTTGTCGGCCAGCATGAGCGTCGTGACCACCCGGGGATGCGCGGGGTCGGCGATGTCCACGATGGTCGTCCCGTGAGGCGGCTTCATATGCCCCACATACGCGTAGTTGCCCTGCACCCGCACCTGCCCGCCGCCCGGGATGTCCAGCCGCGCCACGCGCCGCACGTTCCTCGCCAGGTTCTTTCCGGTCGTCATGTCGCTTTCCTTCGACTTCGAATCCAGCCCCGCACCGGCGGCGCCACCAGCGAGAACGCGAGCCCCGCCCAGAGGAGGTTGCCGGTGGTCGACGAGAACAGAATCATCGCATCGCCCTCCGCGAGCCTCAACGAGCGCACCAGGTACTGCTCGAAGAGCGGCCCCAGGATCACGCCGATCAGGATCGCGGTCACGTGGTACTGGGTCTTGTGCGCGATGTAGCCGATGACGCCGAAGACGAGGGCGAGGCCCATGTCGAACAGGTACTGGCGCTCGGCGAAAGCCGCCACCGTGGTCACCAGCACGATGATCGGCACCAGGTACGTGGTCTCGATCAGCACGATCCTCGCCATGTAGCGCGCGAGCGGCAGGATGGTGAACATCATGAAGATGTAGGCCACCGCCATGGAGACGAAGACGCCGTAGGCGAGCCCCGGGTTCTCGGTGAACAGCCGCGGCCCCATGGTCATGCCGTGGTACTGCAGCACGATCATCATCACCGCCGCGGTGCTGCCGCCGGGAACACCGAGCGCCATCATCGGCACCAGCGTGCCGGAAGTCACGCCGTTGTTGGCCGCCTCGGGGGCGATCACGCCCTCGGGGATGCCGGTGCCGTAGAGCTCCGGTGTCTTCGACCACATGCGCGACTGCTGGTATGCCACGAAGGCGGCGATGCTCGCGCCCGCGCCCGGGACGATGCCGATGAAGAGCCCCACGAACGCGGTCCAGACGATGTGCCACCACTTCTGCGCCGACATCCTCAGGCCCTCGAGCGTGTCGGCCCACTGCGTCTCGCGCGCCCGCTCGCGGCCCTCCTTGCTCACGATCATCCTTTCCTCGAGCATCACCAGCGCCCCCGAGATGGCGAACAGGCCGATCAGCGCCGGCACCAGCGGCACGCCGTCGTAGAGCTCGAGGAAGCCGAACGTGGCGCGCGGCGTGTTGTAGATGTGGTCGGTGCCAATCACGCCGATCAGCAGGCCGAAGAGCCCGGCGATGAGCCCCTTCAGCGTGTCCTTGGCGGCGATCACGGCGATAAGCGTCAAACCGAAGAGCATCACCACCACCATCTCCACCGAGCGCAGGTAGAGGCCCAGCTTGGAGAGCCACGGCAGCAGCGCGATGGTGGCGAGCGTGGTGATCAGCCCGCCGAACACCGACGCCGTGAAGCAGAGCACCAGCGCCTGCTGCGCCTGGCCCTTCTGCGTCATCGGGTAGCCATCGAGCGTGGTCGCGGCGGCACCTCCCGAGCCGGGAATCTTCACCAGGATCGCGGGGATGCCGCCGGAAAGGTGGTTCGCGCAGTAGAGCGCGATCATGAACGCGAGCGCCTGCTCCACCGGCACCGCGAGGGTGAGCGGCAGCAGCATGATGAGCGTGTTCTGCGGGCTGAAGCCCGGCAGGATGCCGACCACGATGCCGAGCAGAATCGCCGGCCAGATGATCCACCACAGGCCGAACTGCACTCCGAACTGCTGCACCAGCAGGTCCCAGCTCACGCCTCGAAAACCCGGGACAGACCCCGTTTTTCGGAAGCGTCCGAAGTCGGCTGTGCCTTGGGCAAAGCGGGGTCTGTCCCCGGTTTCCGCGATAGCAGGCGCTCGACCGGGCCGTGAGGGAAGCTCGCGTTCAGCGCGGCGATGAAGAGCAGGTAGGCCGCCGCCGAAGTCACGATCGAGATGGCGGCGATCACCTTGCGGTTGCGCACCCCCATCACCCACAGCGCCACCACCATCCATGCGCACAGGCCCAGAGTGAGCCCGAGCCACTTGAGGGTGGCGATGAAGCCGATGGTGGCGAGCACCATCCCGAACCGCTTCGGGAGCGCATCCCGCGGCTCCCACAGAACGCGCATGGAGAGGTCTCCACGTCCCTTCGCGACCCGGTGGGCGATGCGCGCGACCTGCGCCAGCACCAGCGTCACCAGGGCCGTGCCGATGATGACGCCGTTCGCCTTCGCCTCCCAGGCGAGCTCGGAGATCGAGATGAAGAAGTAGGTCGCGAAGCCGAGCGCGAGCAGCGGGATGACGAGGTCGGCGCCCAGCGGAACAGGACCCTCTCCCTGCGCAGAGGGCGCGCTCAACCCTTGCCCCGCTTCGCCGTCAGCAGATCCCGGTACTCGTTCGCCAGCGCGATCATGTCGTTCGCGTACTGGGTGCAGAGCGCGCGGTCGCCGAACTGGATCGTCTCCACCGGGGCGCCCGTCTTGGCGTACTCCTCGCGGTACTTGGGATTGTCGAACACCTGCCTGGCGCTCTTCTCGAGCAGCGCGAAGCGATCGGGGTGCTTGTCGATCACCTCGGTGTGGATCGCCCAGGAGCGCGACGAGTAGAGCGCCGGGATCCTGGTGCCCGCCACCTTGTTCACCGCCGGCGCGTTCTCGCTCACGTGACCCATCCTGTGGTCGTCGTTGAAGATGCCGAGCACCTTGAGCGTTTCCTTCTGCGTGATCACCCCGGCGATCGGCAGGCAGCCGATGTCGGCCTTGCCATTGAGCACCGCGAGGCTGGTGGGATTGCCGCCGCCATAGGGCACCAGGTTGAACTTGCCGCCGATCGCGCGGCCGAGCGCGAGCACTCCGATCGAGGCCGGGTGCGGCAGGCGGCTGGTGGCCACGTTGATGGTGCGTTTCTTCGACTCGGCGATCACCTCTTCCAGCTTCTTGAACTTGCTCTGGCGGCTGGCGAAGATGATGCTGTCGTCCACGTCGAGGCGGCAGAAGTACTGGTAGTCCTGCGGGAACCGGTAGCCCGGCTTCTGCAGCGCGTACATGATCATCTCCGGCCCCATGTTGCCGAACAGCAGGTTGTGGCCGTCACGCTCGCGCTTGGCCACGAAAGTCTCGTAGCCCACCTGGCCCGCGGCGCCCGCCATGAACTGGTACTCGAAGTGCGTCTTGAGCATCGGCCCCCAGAAATCGTCGAAGACGCGCGCCAGCCGGTCGGCCGAGCCGCCCTGAGCCGTGGGCACGACCACGCGGATGTTCTTGGACGGGAAGGACTGCGC
>JBKJTM010000072.1:0-2531 GCA_046590805.1 Usitatibacter sp. | reverse complement strand
CCTCATCACCACGCGCCTCACCGGCGTGACGTTTGAAGTCGGCGTCTTCCTGGGCCTGGGCGGCATTCTGGTCTGCTCGTTCCTGGGCGGCATGCGCGCGGTCACGTGGACGCAGGTCGCGCAGTACATCATCCTGATCGTCGCCTACATGACCCCGGTGGTCTGGCTGTCGTGGAAGTACACCGGCAACCCGATCCCGCAGCTGGGCTATGCCACGGCGCTGCAGAAGGTCACCGAGCGCGAGAAGGTGCTCACCAACGATCCGAAGGAGATCGAGGTGCGCGGCATCCTCAAGGCGCGCGCGGACGCGGCGACCGCCAAGCTGAAGGCGGTGCCGGCCTCCATGGCGACCGACAAGGCCGCCGCGGAAAAGCGCGTCGCGGACCTGAAGGCCGCGAGCGCACCCGGGCCCGAGGTCGCCGCGGCGGAAAAAGCGCTCGCCACGGACTACAAGGACGAGGCGAGCGCCAAGGCGATGTACACCAAGGAGGCCGCGCTCGCAGCGCGCGCCGCCCCGCCGAGGCCGCACGCCACGCCCTTCCCGGGCAAGGACGAGGCGGCGCGGGACACCGCGCGCCGCAACTTCCTCGGCATCGTGTTCTGCATGATGATCGGCACCGCGGCACTGCCCCACATCCTGATGCGCTATTACACAACGCCCAGCGTGAAGCAGGCGCGCCAATCGGTGACATGGTCGCTCTTCTTCATCTTCCTGCTGTACTTCACCGCTCCGGCGCTCGCGGTGCTGGCCAAGTTCGACGTCTACCACTTCCTGGTCGGCAGCAGCTTCGCCAACCTTCCAGCCTGGGCGTCGAACTGGCGAGCGGTCGATCCAGCGCTGTTGTCGATCACCGACATCAACAAGGACGGCATCGTGCAGCTCGCGGAGATCGTGCTGGGCACCGATATCATCGTGCTCGCCACGCCGGAGATCGCGGGCCTGCCGTACGTGGTCTCGGGACTGGTGGCCGCAGGCGGCCTCGCGGCGGCGCTGTCGACCGCCGACGGCCTCCTGCTCACGATCGCCAACGCGCTGTCGCACGACCTGTACTACAAGATGCTCGATCCCACCGCCAGCACGGCGCGCCGGGTGACGGTCTCGAAGATGCTCCTGCTGGTAGTCGCATTGATAGCCGCGTACGTGACCTCGCTCAAGCCGGGGGACATCCTGTTCCTGGTCGGAGCGGCGTTCTCGTTCGCTGCGTCCTCGTTCTTCCCCGCGCTGGTTCTCGGCGTGTTCTGGAAGCGGGCCAACAAGTGGGGCGCGATCCTCGGCATGGTCGCCGGCCTGGGCATCTGCATGTACTACTTCGTGACCACGCTGCCGTTCCTGGGCGGCTCCCCGGCCAACATATGGTTCGGCATGCTGCCGGTGACGGCGGGCGTCTTCGGCGTGCCGGTCGGGATGCTGACGCTGATCATCGTGAGCCTGCTCACCGCGAAGCCGGACGAGAAGGTGCAACAGCTGGTCGAGCATGTGCGCTACCCGCACCTGCGCGGCGATACGGTCAGCACGGTCGGCACCTGACGCGAGCGGCAACAGCAACGTCACAAGGCCCGCGCAAGCGGGCCTTGTCTTTCCTGCTTCCCGAATTCATGATTCCCGGAACGCGATGAACTACGACCAGTGGGCGCCCTACTACCGCGCCCGATTCTTCATGTTGTTCAACCGCCATCGGCGCGCGGTGGAAGGCCTCGAGCAGGCGCTGAAGGCCAATCCGGACTTCGGCCGGGCGGCCAGTTGCCTCGGATACGTCCACGCGATGCTCGGCCGCGACGACCTGGCGGTGCGCTACTTCGAGCAGGCCACGCGCACCGAGCCCGGCAACGCGGCGACGTTCTTCGATCTGGGCTTCGTCCACGATCGGCAGAACCAGAAGGAGAAGGCGATCGAGGCGTTCGAGAAGGCGGTGTCTCTCAAGCCCAACCTGGACCGGGCCTGGTACGGAATGGGTCTCGCGCACGCCGTCATGGGGCGCCACGACAAGGCCGCGGAGGCCCTGGCGCGCGCAGCCGAGCTGCAGCCGATGAATCCCTTCGCCTGGTACAACCTGGGTATGGCCTATGCCGCGCTGGGCGAGCGCGACAAGGTCCGCGAAACCCATGCGCACCTCGACCGTTTCGACCCGAAGATGGCGCACAAGCTCGCCCAGGACGCGGCGCTGGAGACCTCCTGATGTTCTTCGCCGCCACCGTGATCAAGGCGCTGATCGAGGTCGCGCTGCTGGCGCTCCTCGGGCAGGGCATCCTCTACGTTTTCGCGGGCGCCGGCCGCAACCAGAACCTGATCTACCGGATGTTCGCGACCGTCACGCGGCCGGCCATGAAGGCGGCGCGGTTCATCACCCCTCGCTTCGTCCTCGACCAGCACATCGGCCTGGTCGCGTTCCTGCTGTTGGCGATCCTGTGGGTCGCCGCGGTATTCATGAAGGTGCACTTCTTCCTCCAGCAGAGCGGCGGCCGGGCGAGCTAGATCGCAGGCAGGATGAAGGTGAAGGTCGAACCCCGCCCCGGTTCGCTCTCCACCGACA